>NZ_JAWOWF010000002.1:0-221371 GCF_033340295.1 Vibrio sp. 1401 | reverse complement strand
ACTGCTTGTTTCTTTGGCGAGAAGAGCGTACCACTTTCAGCAGTTGGCTTCCTCTTCTACACCTTTCCATGAATGTCGCACTTATTATCTGAAATCGGGGTTTGATGTGTTGCATTGACTCTCATCATAAGTACAATGGCTGCCACCTGATGCAATATTGCAGACAATTTGTTGTTAATTTGTACAGTTAGTGGTTAATTGTTTGTTGTTGCCGTAGAGGCGCGGTCTCGAAGAGTAGCTATTATTGGGGTGATGCCAATGAATAATAGTGGAAGGCGAAGATTGCCGAAGTAAGTAACTCATCAAAGTTACTTGCTGGGGTTGTATCTGAAAGGAACAACACTGCCATAGTATATATTCACATTAAACTATGGAGCGCTACTGTAGGGTTGGGTGGAGTGTTCGCTTCCCTGTCGCTAAGTTCAACATGAGCACGTATCGTATGCTACGTGACTTGTCTGCAGTAGATCTCTAGCCAAACTTTGGTTTTTGAAGATCATGAATTTAATAGATTTTTCTAGTTCTCCTGTTTCATTATTGCCACCTATTGTCGCTTTGACTTTGGCGATTTTGACTCGACGTGTATTAGTTTCCTTGGGTGTAGGTATCGTGCTAGGTGCGGTGCTACTTAATAGCTGGTCTATCAGCGACACCGCAGGTTACGTCAGTTCTCAAGTTTCTTCTGTCTTTATTGAAGATGGCGGAATTAACACTTGGAACATGAGCATTGTTGGTTTCCTAATCTTATTAGGTATGACAACAGCTTTATTAACGCTATCTGGCGGTACTCGTGCTTTTGCTGAATGGGCACAATCTCGAGTGAAGAGTAAACGCGGCTCCAAACTTCTTGCCGCCTTTTTAGGCGTATTCATTTTTGTCGATGATTACTTTAATAGCCTTGCTGTTGGTGCGATCTCTCGCCCAGTAACCGATCGCTTTTATGTGTCTCGCGCTAAGCTTGCGTACATTCTAGACTCAACCGCTGCTCCAATGTGTGTAATTATGCCTGCTTCTAGCTGGGGTGCTTACATTATTACTATTATTGGCGGGATCTTAGTCTCACATGGGATCACAGAGTATTCGGCTCTTGGCGCATATGTTCGTCTTATTCCAATGAACTTCTACGCCGTTTTTGCGCTGCTAATGGTGTTCGCTGTTGCGTGGTTTGGTCTTGATATTGGTAAAATGCGTGAGCATGAAATCTCTGCATCGCAAGGTCGTGGCTTTGATAAAGACAAAGAAAATGACTCGCAAGAAGCGCATGACCTAAACGAAGAGCTAGATATCCGTGAAAGTGAAAAGGGTAAAGTGTCAGATTTGATACTTCCTATCGTGACGCTTATTATCGCGACTATCGCTTCAATGCTTTACACGGGTGGCCAAGCATTGGCTGCTGATGGTAAGGAGTTTGCGCTTCTTGGTGCTTTTGAAAATACAGATGTAGGTACATCACTAATCTACGGTAGCTTGCTTGGCTTAGCAGTTGCACTGTTTACTGTTGTGAAGCAAGGTCTACCAATGGCTGAGATCGCACGTACACTTTGGATTGGTGCTAAGTCTATGTTTGGTGCGATTCTAATCTTAGTATTTGCCTGGACCATTGGTTCTGTTATCGGTGATATGAAGACTGGTACTTACCTTTCGACAATGGCGCAGGGCAACATTAACCCGCACTGGCTACCAGTTATCCTATTCTTGTTGTCTGGCCTGATGGCGTTCTCAACAGGTACTTCATGGGGTACGTTCGGTATCATGTTACCAATCGCGGGTGACATGGCTAGCGCAACAGACGTAGCGCTAATGCTACCGATGCTGAGTGCGGTTTTAGCTGGTGCGGTATTCGGTGACCATTGTTCACCAATCTCAGATACGACTATCTTGTCATCGACGGGTGCACGTTGTAACCACATTGATCACGTATCAACACAGCTACCTTATGCATTATCAGTCGCGCTTGTTTCATGCGTCGGCTTTATTGCCCTTGGTATGACTGCTTCAATAGCGTTCTCGTTCATTGCAGCGTCGATAACATTCGTTATCGTTTGCGCTATTTTGTCATGGCTTTCAAAGTCTAAAATAGCGTCTTGCCAGAGTGCGTAATTCACTGATTTAAAAAGTGAAATTGTAGGAGGCTTCGGCCTCCTTTTTTATTTGTATTATACAATTCGAATTTTTTTAAAATTAAGGGTTGAAAAAAGTAATCAGCTTGGTTAGTGTGGTTGGTAACAAAGCAAATGAGAAGAGCCTTGAAATAAGTATGCGTAATTTTGTAATTAACATTCATCACCATCATCACCCAATCTAGTCTTTCGGGCGATGTACGCATACCCGGGAGGCAGGAAACTCCCGGAGGTAAAATCAAAGTAAAAGCAGATTTTAAACCCTCGGGAGACTTCAATCTCCCGAGGGTTTTTTAGTTTTATTAGTTTGAAAAATACTTAGATATCAAAATCTTGCATAGGGACAAAGCAATGCAAACACAACGTTTAAGAATCGCAATTCAGAAAAAAGGTCGTCTTAGCAAAGAGAGTCAAGCTCTACTAAAACAGTGCGGCGTAAAGTTCAACGTAATGGGCGAGCGTTTAGTTGTCCATTCTGAAAATATGCCAATTGATTTACTCTTGGTTCGTGACGACGACATCCCAGGTTTAATTATGGATGGCGTGGTTGACCTTGGCTTTATTGGCGAAAATGAACTAGAAGAAGTTCGCCTTGACCGCAAAGCATTAGGTGAACCCTGCGAGTTTGTTCAGCTTCGTCGACTTGATTTTGGTGGCTGTCGTTTATCTATCGCAATCGACAAGGACGAAGAGTACAACGGTCCACAAGACTTAGCTGGCAAGCGTATTGCTACAACGTATCCTCAACTTCTAAAAGCGTACATGGATGAAGCCGGCGTTCCATTCTCTACATGTATGCTGACAGGCTCTGTAGAAGTTGCCCCTCGCGCGGGTCTCGCTGATGCTATCGCTGATTTGGTTTCTACAGGTGCAACACTGGAAGCGAACGGCCTTAAAGAAGCTGAAATTATCTTCAAATCAAAAGCGACATTGATTCAACGCACAGGTGAGTTCGACGCAGACAAAGTGGCGCTAATCGAAAAGCTGTTAACTCGCATGCAAGGCGTGCAGCAAGCGAAAGAATCTAAGTACATTATGCTTCACGCCCCAGCAGAGAAGTTAGATCAAATTAAAGCACTACTGCCAGGTGCTGAAGACCCAACTGTTCTTCCTCTTTCTGCAGATAAGCAGAAAATGGCTGTTCACTTAGTGAGTTCTGAAAACCTGTTCTGGGAAACAATGGAACAGCTGAAAGAGTTGGGCGCAAGTTCAATTCTCGTTCTACCAATTGAAAAAATGATGGAGTAAGCATCATGAGAACAGTCGTTTGGCAATCATTAAGTGAGAATCAGCAAGACTCTATTTTGGAGCGCCCTGCTATTGCAGAAGGAGCCAATATCACCACTGCTGTGGCCGAAGTTATTGCTAAAGTTCGAGAAGAAGGTGACTCTGCTCTTATTGAGCTGACAGAAAAGTTTGACCGTGTTAAGCCTGAATCCATTCGTGTTTCTTCTCAGGAAATTAAGGCAGCGTCAGAGCGTTTGTCAGAGTCAATGAAGAGCGCACTAGAGCAAGCTTACGCCAATATTTCTAAGTTCCACAAAGCGCAAAAGCCGCAACCGATCAAGGTGGAAACGCAGCCAGGTGTCCTTTGTGAACAAGTAACACGTCCAATTCAAAAAGTGGGTTTGTACATTCCTGGTGGCAGTGCGCCTTTGCCATCGACTGTTTTGATGCTCGGCGTTCCTGCAAAAATTGCAGGTTGTCGTAAAGTCGTTCTTTGTTCTCCACCGCCAATCGCTGATGAGATCCTTTATGTCGCGAAACTGTGTGGCATTGATGAAGTGTACAACGTCGGTGGTGGCCAAGCAGTTGCTGCAATGGCTTATGGCACTGAGACTGTATCGAAAGTAGATAAGATCTTTGGTCCGGGCAACGCTTACGTGACCGAAGCAAAACGACAGGTTAGCAATGATTTCCGCGGTGCTGCGATTGATATGCCAGCAGGGCCATCAGAAGTGTTAGTGATTGCAGATGAAACCGCAGATGCAGACTTCATCGCTGCGGATCTTTTGAGCCAAGCAGAACACGGTCCTGATTCTCAAGTGGTACTTGTGACTCCTTCTCCTGTGATTGCTGATCAAGTGACGGATGCGGTTCAACGTCAGCTTAAGGAGCTATTTCGTGCAGACATCGCAGAAAAGGCTCTGGCATCAAGCTTGATCATTATTTCCGAGTCGATGACGCAGTCAGTTTCTATTTCCAATTACTACGGTCCTGAGCACTTGGTTGTTCAGACTAAGAACCCTCGTGAGCTTCTACCTCTACTTGATAATGCAGGCTCTATCTTCCTTGGGGATTGGTCGCCTGAATCTGCGGGAGATTACGCATCGGGGACTAACCACGTTCTTCCTACTTACGGTTACACACGTACTTATTCAAGCTTAGGTTTGGCGGATTTCTCTAAACGAATGACGGTTCAGGAGCTTTCTGCTGATGGTTTAAAGAACCTTGCACCAACGGTAGTCACGATGGCTGAAGCAGAAGGTCTGGACGCTCACAAACGTGCTGTTACTATCCGCGTAGAAAAATTAGCAAGTAAGAAAGAATAAGAGAGTAATGAGATGGAAAAGCTAGCGCGTAAACAAGTCCAACAGCTTACCCCTTATATGTCGGCTCGCCGAATCGGTGGTACGGGTGACGTATGGCTAAATGCCAACGAATCACCATTTAACAATGAATACAAAACAGACTTTGCTCGTCTCAATCGTTACAACGAATGTCAGCCGAAAGAACTGATTTCTGCTTACGCAGCCTATGCGGGTGTGAAACCAGAACAAACACTGACTTCTCGCGGCGCAGACGAAGGTATTGAGTTATTAATTCGTGCATTCTGTGAGCCGGGCGAAGATGCGATTCTTTACTGTCCACCAACTTACGGTATGTACGCCATTAGTGCAGAAACCATTGGTGTAGAGAGAAAAACTGTGCCGCTAGCGTCAGATTGGCAACTAGACCTTGCAGGTATCGAAGCCAATCTGGATAACGTGAAACTGGTTTTTGTATGTTCGCCAAACAATCCAACAGGTAACTTAGTTAAGCGTGAAGATATTGTCTCTCTGCTTGAGATGACAAAAGACCGTGCAATCGTGGTGATGGATGAAGCGTATATTGATTTTTGTCCAGAAGCGTCAACGGTAGATTTGCTGGCGCAATACCCGAACCTTGCAATTCTGCGTACTCTGTCGAAAGCTTTTGCGCTTGCAGGTCTGCGTTGTGGATTTACGCTTGCGAACGAAGAGCTGATTAATGTACTTCTTAAAGTTATCGCACCTTACCCAGTCCCAGTTCCAGTGGCAGAAATTGCGACTCAGGCGCTTTCGGAAGCTGGTTTAGCGCGAGCGAAGTTTCAAGTTCTCGATTTGAATGCAAACCGTGCTTACTTGCAAGTTGGCCTTTCAATGATTCCGGGCTTGGAAGTGTTTGAAGGGTGGGGGAACTACCTATTGGTGAAATTCCCAGATGGCGATGACCTTTTCAAAGCGGCTTGGGATACGGGCATTATTTTGCGTAACTCGCCAATTGAAAATTGTGTGCGTATCAGTGTGGGTAACCGTGACGAGTGCGAAAAAACGCTTGGATTTATCAGAAACTACTACGCATAAATAGAGACAGAATTTATCGCTCTCGCTCAATAGCGGGAGCGCCAAAAGAATAGCAATAAGGAAGTTCGAGTGAGCAAACAACAAAAAATCCTTTTTATTGATCGTGATGGCACCTTAATTGTCGAGCCGCCGATTGATTTTCAAGTAGACCGTTTAGACAAACTAAAGCTAGAGCCATTTGTTATCCCAAGCCTGTTGTCGTTGCAGGATGCAGGATACCGTCTAGTGATGGTCACGAACCAAGATGGTTTGGGTACCGACAGCTACCCACAAGAAGATTTTGATGCACCACACAACATGATGATGGAGATCTTTGAATCTCAAGGTGTGAAGTTTGATGATGTGCTGATTTGTCCTCACTTTGATGAAGATAACTGCTCTTGCCGTAAGCCTAAATTGGGCTTGGTAAAAGAGTACCTTCAAGGTGGCAAAGTGGATTTCCAAAATTCTGTTGTGATTGGCGATCGTCAAACTGATCTTCAACTTGCAGAAAACATGGCAATTCGTGGCATTCAATACAACCCAGAAACCATGGGTTGGAAACAGATCCTGAAAGATCTCACGGTGAAGGCACGCGTTGCTGAAGTGGTTCGCACCACAAAAGAAACGGACATCAAAGTATTCGTTAATCTTGACGAACAAGGCGGCAATGACATCTCTACTGGTCTTGGCTTCTTCGACCACATGCTGGATCAAATCGCGACACACGGCGGGTTCCAGATGGTGTGCAAAGTAGAAGGTGACCTGCACATTGATGATCACCACACAGTAGAAGATACCGCTCTTGCGTTGGGTCAAGCGTTGAAAGAAGCACTGGGTGACAAGCGTGGTATTGGTCGCTTTGGCTTTAGTTTGCCAATGGATGAGTGTTTGGCGCAATGCGCACTAGACCTATCAGGTCGTCCTTACCTTAAGTTCGACGCGCAATTCAGCCGTGAGCAAGTGGGTGATCTTTCAACAGAGATGGTGGTTCACTTCTTCCGTTCTCTGACTGACACATTAGCGTGTACGCTGCACCTGTCTTCTGCGGGCAACAATGATCACCACATCATTGAAAGCTTGTTTAAAGCGTTTGGTCGTACTTTGCGCCAAGCAATCAAAGTAGAAGGCACTGAGCTACCAAGTAGTAAAGGCGTGCTTTAAGGCTAACTTTAGCAAGGAGAAAAACAGTGACAGAACAGAAAGTTGTCATTATCGATACTGGCTGTGCCAACGTCTCTTCGGTGAAGTTTGCTATTAAACGCCTAGGCTATGACGTAACTATTTCAAAAGATCCGCAAGTTGTATTGTCGGCAGATAAGCTATTCCTACCAGGCGTGGGAACCGCCAGCGAAGCGATGAAGAATCTAGAAGAGCGCGATCTTATCAGCTTGGTAAAACAGGTAGAAAAGCCATTGCTAGGTATCTGTTTAGGCATGCAACTGTTGGGCAAAGTGTCTCAAGAGAAAGGGCAGAAAGCCGACGAGTTGGTTGAGTGTCTTGGACTTTGTGATGGCGAAGTGAAGTTGCTACAAACCGGCGATTTACCGCTGCCGCACATGGGTTGGAATACAGTGTCTGCAAAAGCAGGTAATCCACTTTTCAAAGGTATTGAAGAAGGTGAGTACTTCTACTTCGTGCACAGCTTTGCAATGCCTGTTGGGGATTACACGATTGCGGAATGCGAGTACGGCAACCCGTTCACAGCAGCAGTACAAAGCGGTAACTACTACGGCGTGCAATTCCACCCTGAGCGTTCTTCAAAAGCGGGCGCGAAGCTTATTCAAAACTTCTTAGAATTATAAAAGGGATTTAGTGTGATTATTCCAGCTCTTGATTTAATTGAAGGACAGGTGGTTCGCCTTTATCAAGGTGATTACGGCCAAGTAACCGAGTACAAAGTCGACCCAGCAGAGCAGTTCAACTTGTACCACCAAGCGGGTGCTAACTGGCTGCACTTGGTGGATTTAACTGGCGCGAAAGACACGACAGCACGCCAGCTTGATTTGATTGCAAAGCTACTAGCAAGCACGCCAGCGAACATCCAAATCGGTGGCGGCGTACGTACAGAGCAAGACGTGATTGACCTGCTAGAAGCTGGTGCTCAGCGTGTTGTTGTTGGTTCTACAGCAGTAAAACAGCCAGAGCTTGTGAAATGTTGGATGGAAAAATACGGCGCAGAGAAAATCGTTCTCGCGCTAGACATCAACATCGATCAAGACGGCACGCGTAAAGTGGCGATCTCTGGTTGGCAAGAAGACTCAGGCGTGACTATCGAAGCTCTGATCAACGATTACCTAACGGTAGGTTTGCAGCACGTGCTTTGTACGGACATTTCTCGTGACGGTACGCTAGAAGGCTCAAACGTAGAGCTTTACGTTGACCTATGCAAACAGTACCCACAAGTGCAGTTTCAATCTTCAGGTGGCATTGGCTCATTAGCAGATATCGAAGCGCTAAAAGGCAGCGGTGTGGCTGGTGTGATTGTTGGTCGTGCACTGTTAGATGGTAAGTTCACAGCAGAGGAGGCGTTTGCATGTTGGCAAAGCGAATAATTCCATGTCTTGATGTTCGTGATGGACAAGTGGTAAAGGGCGTTCAGTTCCGTAACCATGAAATTATTGGCGATATCGTTCCTCTGGCACAGCGTTATGCAGAAGAAGGCGCAGACGAGCTTGTGTTCTACGATATTACCGCTTCAAGTGATGGTCGTGTCGTCGATAAAAGTTGGGTCGCTCGCGTTGCAGAAGTGATTGATATTCCTTTCTGTGTGGCTGGTGGTATTAAATCAGCGGAAGATGCAGCGCGCATTCTTGAGTTTGGTGCAGACAAAGTGTCCATCAACTCACCTGCATTGGCGAACCCGCAACTGATTACTGACCTTGCTGATAAGTTTGGTGTGCAATGTATCGTCGTTGGTATCGATTCATACTACGACAAAGAGACAGGTAAGTATCAGGTTTACCAGTTTACCGGTGATGAAGAACGCACCAAAGCAACTCAATGGGAAACGCGTGATTGGGTGCAAGAAGTACAAAAACGCGGCGCTGGTGAAATCGTACTGAACATGATGAACCAAGACGGCGTGCGTAACGGCTACGATATTGAACAACTTAATATGGTGCGTGAAGTGTGTAACGTGCCATTGATTGCATCGGGTGGTGCTGGTGCCATGGAGCACTTCGCAGAAGCCTACCAAAAAGCAAATGTGGATGGCGCGCTTGCCGCATCGGTATTCCACAAGCAAGTCATCAATATTGGTGAACTAAAGCAGTATTTGAAACAACAAGGCATTGAGGTACGACTATGAGTGTGAAAGCCGCCGAAGTAAGTTCGCTAGCTGAGCGAATCAACTGGGAAAAGGTGGATGGTCTGGTACCTGCCATCGTACAAGATTTCCAATCAAGCCAAGTGCTGATGATGGGTTACATGAACCAAGATGCGTTGGCAAAAACGGGTGAAACAGGTCAAGTGACGTTCTTCTCTCGCACCAAGCAACGTCTTTGGACGAAAGGTGAGACTTCTGGCAACGTATTGCAATTGGTGAACATGCAGCTCGATTGCGACAACGATACGCTACTGGTGAAAGTTAATCCCATTGGCCCTACGTGTCACCTGGGTAACACAACTTGCTGGGATGTGGACCCTCAAGAGGAGTCACAAATGGTGTGGCTTCATCAACTTGAGCAGTTACTGGCTGCCCGCAAGAGTGCCGACCCAGATTCCTCTTATACTGCCAGTCTTTATGCCCGTGGCACCAAGCGTATTTCGCAAAAAGTGGGCGAAGAAGGCGTTGAAGTCGCGCTTGCGGCGACGTCGGGCGATAAGTCGGAGTTAGTGTGTGAATCAGCAGATTTGATTTACCACTTAATGGTATTGCTTCAAGACCAAGGCTTATCGATGAATGACGTAGTGAATAAACTGAAAGAGCGTCATAAGTAAGCTTGCGATAAGTGAAAGCCCCTATGCTCTCGAGCCTAGGGGCTTTTTACTTTAGTGTTCTTGATTCGGGGCAAAAACCGGCAACAGTGCTGGTGGCGATTAGATTCTGAATCACGCTCGTCCCTCGCTGTTCAGAATGACGGTATATTTTCTAATGGTACTTGCAGTAGAGTTATTTACTTCAAATAGGTACATATATTAACGTCACTCCAACGAACCTAGGCGAAGTCAAGAATCCAATTAAATCGAGCTCAATAAGCTAGGAGTGGATGATCTTACCCACAACACTTCTTAAATTTCTTACCGCTTCCACAGATACACGGGTCGTTACGACCTACTTTTAGGCTACTCACTGGTTGGTTTAGGCGAGGATCTTGTTCTGGTTCTTCTTCTAGCTCTTCTTCTGGAAACGTGCCGTCAATGTAGTACCAAAGCCCATTTTCTTTTACAAAGCGAGAACGCTCTGTCATGCAGTAGCGTTTGCCGTCTTCATCAAAATAAGCGCTAAACTCTACAAAGCCTTCATTGTCATTACTGCCAGCTTCTGTTTTTACAACTTCAAGTTTGCACCAATCGCTGTCGATAGATTGGGCAATGTCTTCACGTTGCTCTTCTGCATTACAGCTTGGGTGGTACGTGTTCACCACGTAATCGACTAGACCTAACACATGCGCACTGTAACGAGAGCGCATTAACTGCTCTGGAGTGGTGACGTCAGCGTGGTTATTGTGGGCAATTTCACAACACTGTTGGTAGGTGCGGTTAGATCCGCAAGGGCAAGAAGAAGCCATAAAATGAAATCTCGATTAATTAAGCGGTAAAAACAAACAACCTCACAATTGCGAGGCTGGAGGTGAGGCATTATAGCGATTTAGGGCGTTTGAGACAGCAGTTCTTGAGCCCATTCCGTCGATTGATTAAAAGCGTCTGCTAATTGAGGTTCGGTTAATTTAAGAACGGTGCAATATCGCTCGGCTAACTCCCAGTCCGCTTGTTCGTAGGCGATCGTCATCGAAAGTAAGTGACCAAGTACGCCTTTTCGACTGGTTAATGCGAGTTTTATATCTTCGTCAACGGGGATATCTTCAATGACATCCGAGAGCGGTTGATCGAGCAAAGATCCGAGTAAAGAAAACATGCCTGTCAAAAAAGCCTGCCCAGGGTCATACCTAGTGTTCATTTGACTAAGTAACAGTTCACACATTCGTGCACGCTGAATCGCTAAAGAGTAAAGAGAGTCAGGTTTATCTTCTTGAACGGACGCAATTGCAACTAAGGAAATAAAGCGTCGTAGTCGCTCTTCACCCAGATAAATAAGCGCCTGTCTGAACGATTTGATCTTAGTCGTTAATGTATATCCTGAATTTACGTAAGTAAGCAGCTTGTATGACAGCGTCACATCAATCGAAAACAGACGTTCAACCTCATTGAAGTCGATGGGCTTATCAGCAATCTCTTTACAAAGTTGGATGACGGTAAGAAACGCGGGGTTCAACCGTTTTTTCTGGATCATCTCAGGTTTGCTAAAAAAATACCCTTGAAAATAGTTAAAACCGGCTTCTAGAGCTTGCTCAAACTCTTCATAGGTCTCTACCTTTTCCGCAAGAAAGTCGATTTTAAATGGGCTCAACGCCTGAATAAAAATGGCAGCTTTCTTGATCGGCACAAGTCTAATATCAAACTTGATCATGGAAACGTATGGAAGAAAACGCTTCCAAGCTTTCGTCGGAACAAAATCATCCAGAGCAATTTTGTATCCGCACTCATGAAGGTGCTTGATGGCTTCTAACAGTTCTTCTGTCGGTTCGCAGTCTTCAAGGACTTCAATGACGAGAGATTCTTTAGGGAACAAAGTTGGGACCAAGTTCACCAAGCTTTGATGCGGAAAGTTAACAAAGCCAAGTTTGTTTCCTAATGTGTTGTAATGCGTCGACAAAAAATGATCGGATAGCAGTCGACTAGTAGCCAGCTCTGGTTCTACTTCAGGGAAGGTATTTTTAGGGCCGTCTCGAAAGAGGAGTTCGTAACCTATGGTTCGTTTTTCTCTATCCAGAATCGGTTGGCGAGCTACGTAAGAATACTTCAATTAGGTACTTCGTTCTGTTTAACTTAGTATTATGATAATAGCGATTTTTTACAAAATATCTACGACTTGAGCGTGAATCTTCTACACGCTCTACATGCTTAACGCAAATTCTGTATGAACGGTCTCGTTTGTAGGTCAAAACTATCAGAATTTACTTTTAAAACTGAGCCTTGCGTATACCAATCCCCTAAAACAATTCGGGTCTTTTTAACGCCATCGACGTCAAAAAAATGTGTGTTCGGGCGATGTGTGTGACCATGAATCATTAAGTTGACGCAGTTCTGAGACATCACTTTCTCGACCTCATTTTGGTTGACGTCCATGATATCTAATGACTTGCTCATTTTATCATCACGAATATCGGATTGAACTTTTGAGACAATTTTCTTCTTAATGAACCAAGGAATACGGTTAAACAACCATTGTAGCCATGGCTTGTGAACGGTTTTTCTAAACTCTTGGTATTTCACATCGTCAATGCAGAGCGTATCGCCATGTAGGATTACGGCTTTTTGACCATAAAGATCAATCGTGCAGACATCGTCGAGTAATGTCATACCGGTTTCTTTGCAAAAGCGTTTGCCGAGTAAAAAATCTCGATTGCCTTGGATGAAAAAAGTTGGCACACCCGCATCCGTCAGTGCTTTAAATTCTGCACGGATTTGGTCTGCAAAAGGGGTGTTGTCATCGTCACCAATCCAGAACTCAAACAGATCGCCGAGTACATAAAGTGCATCAGCTTTTGTTGCTTCTGTTCGCATGAACGTCACAAAACATTCCGTGATATCAGGACGTGATGGGGTAAGGTGAAGATCGGAAATAAATAATGTCGTCATAGAAATAAGGGGAAGCTATGCCTCCCCATTAACTTATCTTTTAAAAATAATTCCTAAGAATTACTCTTCAATTGTTGTACCAGTGATTACTACGTCTTCTAGAGGTACGTCTTGGTGCATGCCGTAAGAACCAGTGCTAACGCCTTTGATCTTATTTACGATGTCCATGCCTTCGATTACTTCACCGAACACACAGTAACCCCAACCGTCTAGGCTTTCGCTACGGAAGTCTAGGAATGTGTTGTTGTTTACGTTGATGAAGAACTGAGAGCTTGCTGAATGCGGCTCCATAGTACGTGCCATAGCAAGTGTACCCACTTTGTTGCTTAGGCCGTTGTTTGCTTCGTTCTTGATAGGTGCACGAGTCGCTTTTTCACGTAGACCAGACTCCATACCACCACCTTGGATCATGAAGCCGTCAATAACACGGTGGAAAAGCGTGTTGTCGTAGAAACCGTCGCGGCAGTACTGAAGGAAGTTTGCGCTTGTCTCTGGCGCTTTCTCTTCGTTTAGTTGAATCTTGATGTCACCAAAATTAGTGTGAAGGGTGATCATGCTACTTTCCTTTACTGTGTTGTGTTGAGCCCGAGATTCTAGCCTAAGTTCTAGTGCTTTAAAAACTCAGGAAGAGGAAATTCTTCGTTTTGTGCTTGAAGTTTAGCCGATTATCGTTTTATCGGTTAATTGCTATTACCTAACTAGGTTGGAGTTGATATACTCATCTTCTTTTATTCATTCACAATCATAGATAGAGATCATGTTAAAGATATATAACACACTCACAAGACAGAAAGAGGAATTCAAACCAATTACAGCTGGCAAAGTCGGTATGTATGTCTGTGGAGTTACCATCTACGATCTCTGTCACATTGGTCACGGTCGTACTTTCGTCTCTTTTGACGTTGTATCACGTTACCTTCGCTACTTGGGCTATGATCTGACGTTTGTACGTAACATCACAGATATCGACGATAAGATCATCAAACGTGCCGCAGAAAATGGTGAGTCTTGCGATTCATTGACTGAGCGTTTGATTGGTGAAATGCACGCTGATTTTGATGCGCTGAACATGAAACGTCCGGACGTTGAACCTCGTGCGACACAGTTTATTGCTGAAATCATCGAATTGGTTGAGAAGCTAATCGAGCGCGGTTTTGCATACGTTGCAGATAACGGTGACGTAATGTTTGAAGTGGGTAAGTTCAACGAATACGGCAAGCTTTCTAAGCAAGACCTTGATCAGCTTCAAGCTGGCGCGCGCGTTGATATCGAAACAGCAAAACGCAGCCCTCTAGACTTTGTACTTTGGAAGATGTCTAAGCCGGGTGAACCAACGTGGGAGTCACCATGGGGTCCTGGTCGTCCAGGTTGGCACATAGAGTGTTCAGCAATGAACTCTTCAATCCTAGGTAACCACTTCGACATTCACGGCGGCGGTTCTGACCTTCAGTTCCCACACCACGAAAATGAAATCGCACAATCATGCTGTGCACACGATACACAATACGTGAACACATGGATGCACAGCGGCATGGTAATGGTAGACCGTGAGAAGATGTCTAAATCTCTAGGTAACTTCTTTACTATCCGTGACGTTCTTGGTCACTACGATGCTGAAACAGTGCGTTACTTCCTAATGTCTGGTCATTACCGTAGCCAGTTAAACTACAGCGAAGATAACCTAAACCAAGCACGTGCTTCGCTTGAGCGCCTGTACACATCTCTACGTGGTTTAGACCTAAACGCGGCGCCTGCTGGTGGTGAAGAGTACGTATCTCGCTTCACTGCAGCGATGAACGATGACTTCAACACACCAGAAGCGTACTCAGTTCTGTTCGACATGGCGCGAGAAGTTAACCGTCTGAAAACAGAAAACCTAGAGAAAGCGAGCGAACTCGGTGCGCTAATGCGTGAACTAGCTGACGTGATCGGTATTCTTCACCAAGATCCTGAAGCCTTCCTAAAAGGTGATGCGGGTAACGATGATGAAGTGGCTGAAATCGAAGCTCTGATCAAGCTGCGTAACGACTCTCGTGCTTCGAAAGATTGGGCGAATGCAGATATGGCTCGTGACAAGCTGACCGAAATGGGCATTGTTCTGGAAGATGGTCCAGAAGGCACAACGTGGCGTCGTAAGTAATTGAATTTTCATTTTTAAAGGGCTGATAATTCAGCCCTTTTATTTTCCATTTCCATAAATTAAAACTTTAACTTTAGGTAATGCTCTGTGGCTCAGATGTATTTCTATTACTCAGCAATGAATGCGGGTAAATCAACAACGCTTCTTCAATCCTCTTTCAACTATCAAGAACGCGGCATGACGCCAGTTATTTTTACGGCTGCGCTAGATGATCGTTTTGGTGTCGGTAAAGTGAGCTCTCGTATTGGTCTTCAATCTGACGCACATTTATTTCGTCAGGATACCAATTTGTATCAGGAGATCGCAGCTCTGAATGAGGTTGAAAAACGTCACTGTATTCTTGTTGATGAGTGTCAGTTCTTGTCGAAAGAACAAGTTTATCAACTTACTGAAGTCGTTGATAAGTTGCATATTCCAGTATTGTGTTACGGCCTTCGCACCGATTTTCTAGGCGAACTTTTTGAAGGCAGTAAGTATCTATTATCTTGGGCGGACAAGCTGGTTGAGCTCAAAACAATCTGCCATTGCGGCCGCAAAGCGAATATGGTTATTCGTACCGATGAACACGGCGTGGCAATTAAAGAAGGCGATCAAGTTGCGATCGGCGGTAACGATAAGTATGTCTCCGTATGCCGCCAACATTACAAAGAAGCGCTCGGTAAATAAGCCGTATTGATACATAAAAGCCACCGAACTTGGTGGCTTTTTGTTGTCGGTTAGAAAAAGTTAGACTAAGTCAAAACCAAACCGCTCGAGTAAAACCTGGTAAGAAGATTCGACTTGCTGAGGGATGTTCTGCTCGGTTTGAAATCCTTTCTCTGGATAGCTTTTTACGCGAGAGAAATCTTCCATTAGTGCTTCTAGCACCATCATTAATGGCATGTCTTCATTAATGTATTCAAAAAATGGAAGAGCCGCAGAGCTTACTTGGAGCTGAGTGTAGGGTGACTGCCACTGTTTTTCAAATGTCGCGATTGCTCTACGCTCCATAAACGGTTTTTGTACCAGAATAAACGAGGAACATTGTTTTCCTTCCTCTTTTAATCGTTGCTCAGTAAAGCGGACGTTTTCTCCGCTGTTTGTGGATTTAGTCTCGAGCAAAATTGCTTTGCTTGGAACGCCCGACAACTTTGCAATCTCGGCAAAGGTTTCTGCTTCGCTTTTTTCAAACAGTCCATCTGTGAAGCGACCTTCACCCCCTGAAAATACAATCAAAGGTGCCAACTTTTGGTGGTAGAGCTTGGCAGCGTGCTCCGCTACACGCACATCATTACTGCACATCACAAACAAACAGTCCGCAGGCTTCAGTTCATGTTTAAGTTGCATGTAATCCCAAAGCGTTTCTATATGTCTATAGAGTCTCATAGCGCATCCAAAGTTGAATTGAAGTGAAATCGATAACCAAGTGAGAGTAGTTTGTCAGCAAGAATACGCTTGTCAGCTTGCTCTGTGACGGGTGGAAGAGGTATCTCACTTCCGATTTTGTTTATGGCAGCTTGGTAGAACTCAGCCTTGCTGACAGTATGAGGTGTCGTAACATTAATGACTTGGTTGCTTAAATTGCCTAAGGCAAATTTCGCAGCCGAGACAGCATCATCTTGATGAAGCATATTAGCTGGTGCTTTACGACTAACTTGTTGAAGCCTTGCTGCAAAGCGAGATGGGTGTCTATCTGGCCCGATTAATCCGCTACAACGTAGAATAACAAAGCTAATATTCGAGTCGATAACATGCTGCTCTGCTTGAAGCATAATACGTGCATTGTCAGAGAAATAAGGGCTTTCGGCTGCTAAAGAGATTGACGCGTCAGCTTCTTCCATATCGGAAGCAAGGTTAGGGTAAACCGTTGTAGAGCTGATCATGAGAAGTTTTTCAACGTTGTTTTGCTTAGCTGCGTTGGCAAGTATTTGCCATTGCTGTGCATATTCTTGACCGCGTCCTTTACGAAATCCTGGAGGAAAAGCACCGATAACGTGCGTAATTTGATGCTGTTTGAGCAGCTCATCTAGCCGTGCTGTGGCGTTCAATTGATTGAAATCGAACAATGCGGAGTGAGTTAATGAGGTGGGTAACTCTTTTAATCGAGTTTGGCTACGACGAGTGACAACAACATAGTGGCCATCTTTCATCAATGTTTCTGCTAGCGGAGTTCCGAGCCAGCCTGCACCTACGATCAATGTATTTGCCATTTGGGTCTTCCTACTTACTTATGTCTGCCCGAATAGGTTGAGCAGTTCTGCTTTGGCTTGTTGATGGAGGGGATCTGAATGCCATTTCTGGTGCTGAATAAGGTCAACATTGACTTGCCAAGCCAGTTTTGTGAAATCATCCCCAACTTTTTTTAATGTATTAGGTGAATACGCGACTAAATGCTGTGGTAGAAAGCACCAACCAAACCCTTTATTCGCCAATTCCAACAAAATATAGTAGTTATCAGCGTACCAGATATCTGGGCTAAATGCTTGATTGAGACCACATGGCTCTGCACTTTTGGATCGTATGACCAATTGACGATGTTGTTTTAGTTGATCAATGTGAGTGATTTGCTGCTTTGCTAAAGGATGTGTTGAAGAGACATAGACATCAAATGCAATATTGCCAAGATTGGTGAAATCGATGTGCCTTGGCATTTGTAAATCACTCAAAATAATCCCAGTCGTGGCGCGTTCCGACTTAACCAATTCAATGATATCAGGGCTTGATGCCGTTAAGCATTCAACTTGTAAGTGTGGAAAGCGTTGCTCTAACTTCTTTAGCACATCCGGCAAGCGAGTCAGAGGAATCCCTTCATCAATAGCTAAGACTAATTTGTTCGTTGGCGTGGAAAAGAGCTGCGATGCCCTATTGTTTAGGCGGTCGAGTTGGCTGATTGTTGCTTGTGCATAAGGTACGAGCGCGAGGCCATTCTCAGTTAATTTAGGGTACCTGCCTGATCGATCAAAAAGCTCAACGCCACAGTCGATCTCCATATTCATGATGTGCTGGCTCACTACAGATTGAGCTCGCCCCAGTTTTCTAGCTGCTCCTGAAAATGATCCTGCTTCTGATGTAGCAATAAAAGCTTGCAGTTGTTCGATGGTAAACATATCGCTTAAACCGATGGTATCTAACTTTTGGTTATCTAAATAATAGATAAAATTCTAAGCATTGAGTAGAACTATTTGGACAGAGAAATATGACTCGTAACGAACGAATTTTTCATGCAGTACTTTTTGAGTTAATCGCACTCGCGATTATTGTACCAGCGGCTTCATTGATCACTGGAAAGGGCTCTAGTGATCTTGCGTTGGTTGGGGTCGGGTTGAGCATGTATACCGTGATATGGAACTACATCTACAACTTGTACTTTGATAAGTGGTTTGGTGGCAATCGAGCTGAGCGAAGTTTAGCGATGCGGCTTGGACACACTGTTGGTTTCGAGGGAGGATTGATCTTTATCTCTCTACCTGTGATTGCCTGGTTCTTAGAAATTACGCTTCTTCAAGCTCTGATGCTGGAAGCCGGCTTCCTCGTTTTCTTCCTATTTTATGCTACTGGTTTTAACTGGTTGTATGACAAGGTTCAACCATTTAGCAAAATGAAAAAGCGATTATTGCCGCAGGCATCGACAGGAAAAATATAGGACTAAAAAACGCCACCGAGTTCGGTGGCGTTTTTTGTTCAAATTACACAGACAAAACTCTTAAAATCTTATCTGCATGTTCTGCAACTTCAATGCCTTCGTCTGTTAGATAACCACCGTCAGGCTGTGTACAAAGTTGCTTCTCATATAGACGAGCAACGGCTGCCTGCATTTCTTCTGACGCGTCTGTATGAACTTTAATACCAGTTGCAGCACTACTTAGGTCGAACTGAAGAAGTAGATTCAATTCGGCGATATGTTCAGCTGAATATTTCATAAATGATTCCTTTGCGCTTTTTTTACCAAGCTAGTCTGAAAAGTAGCGTTGGGCAACATTCAACGACAAGAAGTGTTAAGTATGGCGCTATCAGGCTGATATAACGCAGGATCTTTGTTCGAAAGGTCGAATACTTGTTAAGTATCAATGATACTTACGGTAGCGAATGATAGGCGCTATTTATTGCTTGATCTCCCAATAACAACGATTTTAGTAAACACGCCAAATAGCACTTGAAAAAATAGGGAAATAGAGCGATTATCCGCGCCTCTTTAAATGTTTCTAAATGTTACACCAGAATGAACTTTAATCAGTTTGACTCACTATTACCGCCACAAGCTGCGGAACGCGCAGCTGAAGTGGGGGTAGGCAAAGCAACGAAAGCTCCAATCAAATCTTTTCTGCTCGCCATTTCTGCGGGGCTTCATATTGGTATTGCTTTCATCTTCTATACCACAGTAACGACAGGCGCAGGCGAGCTGCCTTGGGGCATTACACGACTCATTGGTGGTCTGGCATTTAGCCTTGGTTTGATTTTGGTGGTGGTTACTGGCGGCGAGCTTTTCACTAGCTCTGTACTGACACTAGTTGCGCGTGCGAGTGGAAAAATCTCTTGGCAAGCACTTATCAAAAACTGGTTGGTGGTTTACTTTGGCAATATGGTTGGGGCCATTTTGCTCGTGGCCTGTATGCTAGTTACCAAGCAATATATGTTTGATCATGGCCAAGTTGGTCTTAACGCGATGGCGATCTCCCAACACAAATTACATCATGGTTTCTTTGCTGCTGTTGCGCTTGGCATCATGTGTAACGTATTAGTTTGTATTGCAGTTTGGATGACGTTTAGTGGGCGAACATTGACAGATAAAATAGCGGTCATGATTTTGCCTGTGGCTATGTTCGTGTCGGCAGGTTTTGAGCACTGTATTGCGAACATGTTCCAAGTACCTATGGCGATTGGTATTAAGTACTTTGCGCCAGAAGCGTTTTGGCAAATGACAGGGGCAGATATTGCAAACTACGCGGACTTAAACATGATGGGGTTCATCGTAAACAACCTAATTCCTGTTACGATAGGAAACATTATTGGTGGTGGCGTATTTGTTGGCATGTGGTATTGGATGATTTATCTACGCGATGGAGATAACCATTTGCGATAAGTTTAGAAGATCACAAGAAAGGCGAACCAGATGGTTCGCCTTTCTTTTTATTTGTCTCTGCAAATGTCAAATAAGTCGAGTCATGCTAAATCAACTCTTCGTTGATGCCAAAATCGGTTGGGAGCCAATGAGAAGTTACTTCCTTTGGTTCTTGAACGAGCCAATCCAGAGGTGCATCGGACAGGAGTTCATCGTAATTTTCTTTGATCATTAAGACATCCATGTACGTCTCTCCAAGTTTGTGGTCACTGCCTTTACTTTAAAATTAGAACATGTCAGTCACGTGATCAATGCATGACGATTCGATTGATCACTTATGTTGCTATGTTTCTGGTTGCGTATGGGTTTTGGGGGCTTATCCACATTTTCTGTGGATAACCTGTATCAAAGGTCGTGCGTATCTAAACTTGCAAAGAAAATTTCATAAAATTAGAGGCTTATATCAAAAAGAATTCTGCCTGACTTTTCATCTGAAAGCGTCTTGATGAGTGCTCGAAGAATAGTTGAGTTATTCAGTTATAAGTACGTTCGACTTGGCAACATAAGTTGTTTAACGGGCTTTACCCACAAGCGCCAACTAACCGTGAGTTTTGGTCGATTCGGGTTGCTCGATTTTTATCTTGATTCGGCCTTCTTTGGTTTGTACCCAGCGCAATGTCATTTCTAACGTTATGGTTACGGAGGCACTCAACATAACGAAAATAGCCAGCATAATTACTAACTGGTATTTAATCGCAACCATCGGGCTCGCGCCACCTAGAATTTGACCGGTCATCATACCCGGTAAGGTAACCAGCCCTGTAGTGGCCATAGAAGCTAAAGTCGGGGCAAGGGACTTTCTAAGAGCCTCCTGAATGAAGGGGAAGGAGGCGTAGCGAGGAGAGGCTCCAAGTGAGATTGCAGCCTCATATTCTGCTTGTCTCTGCTCAAAAGCCGTAAACAAATTCTGAAGAGCGATGATATTACTACTCAAGCTGTTACCCAATAACATACCAGCAAGTGGGATCATGTACTGCGCATTGTAAATAGGGGATGGTTGCACTAGGCCTGCTGTAATTGCAATCAGAAGTGGTATTAGACCACAGGTAAGGCCCGTTAGTAGCGGAAGCATAAGTGGCTTTTTAGGTAACTGAGCTTTTCCCGCAATTGAGCTGGCACCAATCAGTAGCATGATGGCAAGCCAAAGTATATTGACAAGTAAACTGTTTAATTGAAAAAGATATTCTAAATACACGCCAATCAATATGAGCTGAAATGTCATTCGGATAACACTGATTATCGTGTCTTTTGCTATCCCTAATTTGTAGCGGGCATTGATAAAGAAGGGGACCAATAAAATCAAACCAAACAGTGCCAGTTTGACCCAGCTTATATCCACCACGTTATCCATAATCGCTCCTTGAAAATACGCGAATAATTGTATCTAAGCCTCCCCTTTATATGAACCACTATGTGCACTTTTTGCTGTTCTTAAAGTAAACCTTGAGTGCTATTTTAGACATTAATACGCAGCATTCTGTTTACAAGTGGTTATCTTTTTCGGAGTTTTTAAGTCGATTTATGGCATGGTAATTACGATTTAAATGTGATCGATGTTTCTTAAATGTTGTTTATTTAACAACTCCTTAAAAGACTTATTTTGTCACATCTGTTCATGTTTTTTAATAAATAACATCAATCCATCATATCTCTGGATGAGCTCAAAAAAGTGTTGAATTACAAGGTCTGAGGTCGCTTATTTGATTGAACCCTACTATTAGTATGGTCTAACATTTTCCATTAGAGATTGTAAAAAACTTAAGCTTGGTTACGCGGGCTTTTCAATAACACTAGATACAAAATAGGCAAATGTATGAGTGATGTTAATAAAATTGAGAGTGGTGAAAAACGCTCCCTGGAGTGGAAGTCGTTCCTCTTCATTGCAGTTGTTCTCTTCCCAATTCTGAGTGTGGCCTTTGTTGGCGGCTACGGGTTCATCGTTTGGATGTTGCAAGTCTTCTTCTTTGGACCTCCAGGCGCGCACGGCATGTAAGCCAGTGAGCTCATAACCACACTTTTGAAAAGATTTTAAGAGAGCAAATAATGAAATCATTAATCATTAAACTGTGGCGTACCATGACGCGCCCAGCTGTACATATCAGCCTAGGTGTGCTGACTATGGGCGGCTTTATTGCTGGTGTTATCTTTTGGGGTGGCTTTAACACCGCTCTAGAAGCAACCAACACAGAAGAATTCTGTATTAGTTGTCACACAATGCGTGACAACGTGTACGTTGAGCTACAAGAAACGGTGCACTGGAAAAACCACTCTGGTGTTCGTGCTACCTGTCCTGATTGTCACGTTCCACATAACTGGACAGATAAGATCGCTCGTAAGATGCAAGCTTCTAAAGAAGTATTTGCACAAGTATTTGGCAACTACGACGAACCGGGTGTGTTCGAAGAGCGTCGTATCGAACTTGCTAAACACGAATGGGATCGTTTCTCGGCAAACAAATCTCTGGAGTGTAAAAACTGTCACAACTACGAATCGATGGATTTCGAGCAAATGTCTCCTACGGCTCGTATCCAAATGAAGCAAGCCGCTGAGAAAGATCAAAGCTGTGTTGACTGTCACAAGGGTATTGCGCACAACCTACCAGCAGGCATGGACAGCATTGGCGGTATCGTGGGTGATCTAGAGGGTATGACTTCTAACACGGATTACGGCGTTGGTCAGCAACTCGTGAGCGTTCGTCACCTACCAATTTACTTTGATGCGCAAGGCAGTAAAGAAGCTGGTCTTCTTAATCCTGCATCGACCGTTAAAGTTCTTGAAGACAAAGGCGAGTTTGTTGAGATCGAAATTGACGGTTGGCGCAAAGCAAAAGGTTTTGGTCGTGTAATTCAAGAAGACTTCGGTAAGAACATTGCGACTGCGTCTCTGATGAAAGAAGCAGCAACAGACAGCAACATTGTGACGACTGGTGAGAAAAAAGTGGATGAGCTAACAGGCCTTCCTTGGGAAAAAGTAGCGGCGAAAGTATGGATTAAGAAAGAGTCTATGCTGAACGACATCAATCCTGTTTGGGAAAAATCTCGTGAAGCCTACAAGACCAATTGTTCTGTATGTCACACTCAACCTGCGGAAGCGCACTTCGACGCGAACACCTGGCCAGGTATGTTCGACGGTATGTTGGCGTTCGTTAACCTAGATACAGACAGTGAAGCACTGATCTTGAAGTATCTACAGAAACACTCTTCAGATTATGCTGAAGGTCACCACTAATAAGCGTCGGATTGGAGTAATTTTAAATGGCTATTACACGAAGAAGTTTTCTTAAAGGTGTAGCAACCACAAGTGCAGCGTCAGTAATTGGTCCTAGCTTATTGGCGTCCGCCTCTGCAAATGCCGTTGAGACAACAGGTACTTGGAAAGTAACCGGTTCTCACTGGGGCGCGTTCCGCGCCCACATCTACGCGGGTAAAGTTCAAGAGATCAAGCCGCTAGAGCTAGACAAAAACCCAACAGAAATGTTGAACGGCATTAAGGGTATTATCTACAGCCCTTCACGTGTTCGTTACCCAATGGTTCGTCTAGATTGGTTGAAGAAACACAAATACAGCGCGGATACTCGCGGTAACAACCGTTTCATCCGAGTAACTTGGGATGAAGCGCTAGACTTGTTCTACCGTGAACTAGAACGTATTCAAAAAGACTACGGCCCATGGGCGCTGCATGCAGGTCAAACAGGTTGGAACCAAACGGGTTCATTTAACAACTGTACTGCGCACATGCAACGTGCAGTAGGTATGCATGGCAACTTCATCACTAAAGTAGGTGACTACTCGACGGGTGCAGGTCAAACCATTATGCCGTACGTGCTAGGCTCAACCGAAGTTTATGCACAAGGTACGTCTTGGTCTGAGATCCTAGAAAACTCTGACAACATCGTTCTTTGGGCTAACGACCCAGTGAAAAACCTTCAAGTAGGTTGGAACTGTGAAACGCATGAGTCGTTTAAGTACCTTGCACAACTAAAAGAAAAAGTGGCGAAAGGTGAGATCAACGTTCTATCTGTAGACCCAGTGAAGAACAAAACTCAGCGCTACTTAGAGAACGATCACTTGTACATCAACCCGCTGACAGACGTAGCGTTCATGCTCGCTGTGGCACACGTGTTGTACAACGAAAACCTGTACGATAAGAAATTCATTGATACTTACTGTCTAGGCTTTGAAGAGTTCATTCAATACGTTCAAGGTAAGACAAAAGACAAAGTAGAGAAGACGCCCGAATGGGCAGCAGCGATTTGTGGCGTGAAAGCGGACAAGATCCGTGAATTCGCACGCATGCTAGTCAGCGGTCGTACACAGATCCTGATGGGTTGGTGTATCCAGCGTCAAGAGCACGGTGAGCAGCCATACTGGGCAGCGGCTGTGGTTGCTGCAATGGTTGGTCAAATCGGTCTACCTGGCGGTGGTATCTCTTACGGTCACCATTACTCAAGTATCGGTGTGCCTTCTACTGGTTTCGCGGGCCCTGGTGGTTTCCCTCGTAACCTTGACCAAGGTATGAAACCGATGTGGGACAACAACGACTTTAACGGTTACAGTCGTACTATCCCAGTTGCACGTTGGATCGACTGTCTGCTAGAACCTGGCAAAGAGATCAACTACAACGGCGGTAAAGTGAAACTGCCAGACTTCAAGATGATGGTTATCTCGGGTTGTAACCCATGGCACCACCATCAAGATCGTAACCGCATGAAGAAAGCGTTCCGCAAACTTCAAACGGTTGTAACGATCGAGTTTGCTTGGACTGCGACATGTCGTTTCTCAGATATCGTTCTACCGGCGTGTACGCAATGGGAACGTAACGACATCGACGTATACGGTTCATACTCGAACAAAGGTCTGATTGCGATGCATCGTCTCGTTGATCCATTGTTCCAATCTAAGCCTGACTTCCAAATCATGAGTGAACTCACTCAGCGTTTTGGTCGCCGCGAAGAATACACTCGTGGTATGAGCGAGATGGAATGGATCGAAAGCCTTTACAACGATTGTAAAAAAGCGAACGAAGGTAAGTTTGAAATGCCAGAATTCAACGAGTTCTGGGAGAAGAGCGTACTAGACTTCGGTGAAGGTAAACCTTGGGTTCGTCATGCGGACTTCCGTAAAGACCCTGAGCTTAACCCACTAGGTACACCGTCTGGCTTCATCGAGATTACATCACGCAAGATCGGCCGTTACGGTTACGAACACTGTCAAGAGCACCCAATGTGGTTCGAAAAATCAGAGCGTTCACACGGTGGTCCTGGTTCAGATAAATACCCATTCTGGTTGCAGTCTTGCCACCCTGATAAGCGTCTTCACTCTCAAATGTGTGAGTCTGAAGAGTTCCGCGCGACTTACGCGGTACAAGGTCGTGAGCCGGTTTACATCAACCCAGCGGATGCCAAAGCAAAAGGTATCAAAGATGGTGATTTGGTACGTGTATTCAACGGTCGTGGTCAGCTGTTAGCTGGTGCTGTTTTGACTGACAGCTACCCACGTGGCGTTATTCGTATCGAAGAAGGTGCATGGTACGGTCCTCTAAACGAGAAAGAAGGCGCAATCTGTACCTACGGTGATCCTAACACCCTAACGCAAGACATCGGTTCTTCTGAGCTTGCACAGGCGACTTCTGCGAACACATGTATCGTAGACTTCGAGAAGTTCACAGGTAAAGTGCCGCCAGTCACTTCATTTGGTGGTCCGATCGAAGTTGCTTAATTAGTGCAGTTTGCATAAATCCAAATACCAGCCTCAGGGCTGGTATTTTTTTATCAAAATTTCAGTGAGCGTTGTCTCAATAGTAACTTCATAACGTTAAACGAGACTGGTATTCGTGATGATGGTAACGAATTGGGTGAGACAAGCAGGAGATAATGCGCCAAGCTAAACAATAATAATTAAGTGAGTAGACTCTTTATGGCTCAGAGCATTCAATTAGCAAATCACACTGAGATCACTGTGAATAACAATGACTTCCAAGTTGAAGTCGAGGGTAATCAATTACATTTTTCTTTTGCTGGCCTTCACAATAAAACCTTTACGGACCGTGAAGTGTTATTCGAAATGCCGTTTTTGTACGAGCACGAGGCCAACGTAATTGGGGATGGTTTTCAAATGTTGGCGCAAACGGCGGGAACGATCAATCACCCCGTTGATATTGGTCGCTGCCCAGACAATAATCCTTCTTATCGAATCTACCCTAAAAATGCACCTAAGCGTTATTACAACTATTTAGTGGTGGAAGGTTCAGCGGGCTACACATTATTTGGCTTCACATCATGTCATCGCTTTGCAGGCTATTTTGATGTTGTGCTGCGTGATGGGCATTGGGTTTTATCAGCCGCAATTGATGGTGAGTTGACTCAAGTGGCGGATTGGGAAAGTAATCAACTTGAATCCGTGGCGGTACTCTGTGGTCAATCGGTGTCCGAGCTTTATCAAACCTATGGCGAGATGATTGCAAAGCATCATCCTGTTCGCCAAGGTGTGACACAAGATGCGCCTGTTGGTTGGTGTTCGTGGTACGCGTACTACGCAGACGTGACAGAGCAAAACATCATGCAGAACGTTGATTGCATGCAAGATAAGCTCGAAGACCTGGAGTGGGTACTTCTGGATGATGGCTATCAAGCCTTTATGGGCGATTGGTTAACCCCATCAGATAAGTTTTCTGGTGGCGTAAAAGAGCTCATTCATAGTATCCGTGCAAAAGGCAAAAAGCCGGCGATTTGGATGGCGCCCTTTATTGCTCAGCCTGAGTCGGAGATCTTCAAACAGCATCCAGATTGGTTTGTTCGCCACAAAGATGGAAGCTTACTTAAAGCAGAAGATGTCACATACGGTGGTTGGCGCTGCACACCTTGGTACATACTCGATACCTCAAATCCAGAAGTGCAAGACCATCTGACGAATGTAGTCTCTGTCATGAGACAAGAGTGGGGCGTTGAGTTGTTCAAGCTAGACGCGAACTATTGGGGCACCTTAAAAGGTGTTCGTAAACAATCTGGTATTACAGGCGTTGAGGCGTATCGCTTAGGAATGGAAGCGATTGCCAAAGGCGCTGGTGATGCGTGGCTTTTAGGTTGCAACGCGCCAATGTGGCCATCTCTGGGGCTTGTGGATGCAATGCGTGTTTCTGACGATGTAGAGCGTCATAGTCGTCGATTCGAGCAGATAGCCAGAGAAACCTTTTACCGTAGTTGGCAGCACCGAAAACTGTGGCAAATTGACCCGGATTGCGCGACATTCACTTCATTAGCTAATCAATCTGCATCCAGAGAAGAGTATGAATTTCATCGCACGGTGTTATTAGCGAGTGGTGGTTTGCTGCTGTCTGGCGACCCACTCCCTGAGATTACGCCGTTTGCTAAGAAGACACTGGCTAAGCTCATGTTACGTCAACAACGTAACCAGCAATCTGCAAAGTTTACCGCTTTGAGTTTAAATCACACGTTTTTAAAACTAACGACGAAGAATGACCTCCATTGTTTGTTTAATTATGCGAGTTACGGAGCGATGGAATTTACGCTGACGTCTGATCAACCGGTGGACTGGTATGATTACTGGACAGGGGAAAAGCTAAACCAAGAACCTTGCCAGTTGTTAATGGTGAGCGTGGATAAAGGGCTCAATGCGAAAGCGATCGTTACAGCATAACGTGAAGTAAATCGCCTAATACCAAGATCAAGAAAGGAGCCTATTGCGGCTCCTTTCTCGTTTTGATGCTCTGGGCGTTAGAACTCGAATAAAAAGTAATACCCGTATCCAACAATAAACGCAGGAATGGACGAATAAATAGTCGCGACCAAAGCAGCTTTCGGTGCCATAGCAATGGCGGGGAATAGGGCGTCACCATCGTTAGAAATCGCATTTGCCAATTGCGCCGAAAGTGGCGCTGCACCAGAGATGTACAGGCTAGTGACTAAAATTTGCGGTCCGCAACCAGGCAACATACCAATGGCTAGGCCAGCTAATGGCATCCATATCCCCCAATGAGAAAAGGTTTCTACGAGGTCGATTCCAGAAAAATAGGTCGTCAGTTCAAACGCCAGAAAAGCGACGATCACCCAAGCACTGACGAAGTTTGTGTCTTGAGCCGCTTTTTGAATTGGATGCGAGTCCACAATTTTTTCATCTTCAGAGACCGTTGACTGATAATCGCCGAGCTCTTTTGTCATAGCCCACAACGACATTGTGATCACCGCGAAGATAGCGCCCAGCCATTCAATGGTGTTGGCTTTCAAAGATAGCAACTGATTAATATCTATTTGGAAAGACATTAACACAGCAACGACACTAGCAGGCACAATAAGCCATTTCCAAAATGCGCCTTGTAGATTGATTGCACGTTGTTCAAGAGGCGTGTGTCGGTCTGTCTGGTGTTGGCAACAAGCATGTGTCTGAGGTGCTTCTTTTGGTTCTGGTCGCAGAAAGTTATCAGCATGAAAAGCATTAACGACTAACCCTGAAAGAGTACCCACGATAATGCCTAATCCAACCACGCCTAATCCAACACTTGGTTTGGCGGCAAGAAGTAAAAAGGCAGCGTCACCCATTGTTGAAGTAAGTACCGCGACAATCGCACCAAATCCCACTCGGCCACTAATAAATTGCGTTGTCACAACAATAGCGCCACCACAGCCAGGCAAAGCACCCAACAAAGAAGCAAAGAAAACCTGATGATTACGCGAGCGATGATATAGCTCGGTAATTCGATTGGTTTTCGACATAAAGTTTGAAAGATAATGATAAATAGCCAATGTGGCAGCAACATAGCATGACACTGCCCAGAATGAGTCGGATAGCGTCTGTACGGCTACGTCACGTGTATTTTCATTGCCTAGCAAAATGAGCATGACGATAGGGATCAGCAATCGCTTATAAGCTAAACGAAACTGAGTAGGCTGAAACAACTGTTGTGCAGAGTGTAATAATTGGGTCGCGTTCATCGTTTACTCAAATGCAAATAGGAATAATTATCATTATATGTAAATGAGATTTATTCGCAATAGCATTGTGAACTTTTCTTCGTGTCAAACTCTTTGAAATCAGGTAAAGTATCGGCCTTTGTGAGCAAACACGCCCTAATTAACTGTATTAGGCGGCGTATAAAATTGACTTGAATAGGAAGAAACATGATTCTAGTTGTAGGTCATAAGAACCCAGACAGTGACAGTATTTGTAGTGCACTCGTTGCAACTGAACTTCTAAAAGCGCGTGGCGTTGAAGCTATGCCAATTCGCCAAGGCGAAATCAACCGTGAAACTCAGCACATCCTAGAAGTTGCTGGCGCTGAAGTTCCTGAGCTTCGCACATCAGTTGCGGGTGAGACCGTTTGGCTAGTAGATTACTCAGATCTAGCACAAGCACCAGACGATATCGCAGAAGCTGAAATTGCGGGTATTGTTGACCACCACCGTCTAGGTGACGTGATGACAGTAAACCCAATGGAAGCATGGATCTGGCCTGTTGGTTGTACCAACACTGTTCTATTCAACATGTTCAAGATTGAAGGCCACGCGATTACTCCACAAATTGCTAAGCTAATGATGTCAGCAATTCTATCTGACACAGTAGGTTTTGCTTCTCCAACTTGTACACAAAAAGACAAAGATGCCGTTGCTGAATTAGCGGCAATCGCAGACGTACAAGATGTGGACGCGTTCACTAAAGATCTTCTAATTGCTAAAACAAACATCGAAGGTCTATCAGCGGCTGAGCTTGTTGAGAAAGACCTTAAAGGTTACCCATTCAACGGTCGTGACGTAGTGGTTGGTCAGGTTGAACTTGCAACTCTTGAGCAAGTTGACGGTATGATCGAAGCACTAGAAGCAGACCTAGAATCTCGTTGTGAGAAAGATAACCTAGCGTTCGCTGCTGTAATGCTAACAGACATCACGACTGCTCAAACTCGTCTTCTATACAAAGGTGAGTGGGCTGAGAAGCTTGTTAAGCACGAAAAAGACGGCATGCTAATGATGGAAAACACGCTAAGCCGTAAGAAGCAAGGTTGGCCTTGGCTTCAAACTGAACTAGCTTAATTTTCTAGCATATACTTTAAATGCCCGCTTAGCTGCGGGCATTTTTCTATGGGAAATAGGAGACGAATATGTCTGAGCAACTGACCCAAGAGCAGATGGATACCATTAATCGCTACAACGAAGAGCAACGTTTAAAGTACTGCGTAAAAGAGATTGTGGCGAATCGTAAGGTTTGGATTCTGAAAGACGAACATGGCTGTGTCATGTTAAATACAGAAGATGATGATTGTGTACCAGTATGGCCAAACGAAGAGTTTGCTTTGCAATGGGCGAATGGTGATTGGGAAGATTGCGAGCCAGAAGCGATCTCTTTAAACAAGTGGCACAGCCGTTGGACCTCTGGTCTAGAGGATGACGAGCTATCGATTGTTGTATTCCCAAATCAAAATGAAGAAGGGGTCGTATTGTTTCCTGACGAGTTTGATTTTGAACTACGCAAACAAGCGAGCCGCCGTTAGTTTTTTGATTAGTCCCCATGCAATAAAGAAGCCTGCGTTAAAGCAGGCTTCTTTACATTTGCACGATTACATTTTTGATAAGCTATTTTGTTTGATGGCTTGGCGCTTTATAAAAGTGGCTTTCGACTAGTCTTTGAGTAATAGGATGCTCGGGATGAGTCAGTACTTGGTTGGTCTCGCCAAACTCGACCACTTCACCTTCATGCATCACCATCACTTTATCAGTAATATGCTTAACAATGCCAATGTGCTGAGACACGTACACAAATGACAATCCCATCTCTTCTTGCAACTCGAGGAATAAGTTAATGATCTGCGAGCGCATTGCCATATCCAAACCGTTTAACGCCTCATCAGCGACAATGATGGAAGGTTGAAGAATAAGTGCACGAGCCAAACATACGCGCTGTTTTTGACCGGCAGCTAGCATTTGTGGATAAAAATAGGCGTGCTCAGGCAGCAATCCTACGCGGAGCAGGGTGTTCTTTACACGCTGCATGCGCGCATCTGGCGGCATGTTGGTATTTCGCTTTAGCGGACCTTCTAAAATACGACCAATCTGGATACGTGGGTTTAACGATGTGTTTGGATCTTGGAAAATCATGCGGATGAGCTTGCAGCGTGTCGCGTAATCTTTGTGCTCCAATCGTTCGCCATTCACACGGATCTCTCCGGAGCTTGGTTCAACAACGCCAGCAAGCATACGAGCTAGTGTGGATTTTCCTGACCCGTTTTGACCAATAAAACCAATAGTTTGTCCTGGCTCTAAAGTAAAGCTTACCGGTTTAACTGCCTCATTAACCTGACGTTTGAACAGACGGGAGCGCGTAACAAATTGCTTCGATAAATTATCGACTTCAAGTAACGCACTCATGACTTTTTCTCCGTGTTCAATGGAAAGTGGCAGTTAAATTTATGATTCTTAATTCGTCTGGTGTGTGGAATTTCTACACATTGTTTCTGCGCATATGGGCAACGTGGTCCGAGGCGACAACCGATAGGCAGATGCTGCAATGGCGGAATCGAGCCCGGTAGGGATTGGAGTTTTTGCTTGTGTGGTACCCAATCATTAAAGTCAGGCATCGCTTTAAGCAAGGCATCGGTGTACGGGTGCTTGGGTGCCGCAATGATTTTACTGGTATCGGCAGACTCCACCGACTGACCACAATACATTACCGTAATACGTCCTGCCCACTGTGTTATGGTCGCTAAGTCGTGGCCGATAAGCAAAATGGTTGTGTTATTAAGTTGGTTCATGCGGCTCAACAGACGCAAAATTTGCGATTGAGTAATCGGGTCTAAGTCGTTGGTTGGCTCATCTGCGATCAGCAACTTTGGTTTGGTCGCTATCGCCATGGCAATCATGACTTTTTGACACTCACCATCAGTCAGTTCATAAGGGTAGCTACCCATTAAACGCTTGTGATCTTTAATACCCACTTTATGCAAAAGCGCGATGGCCTGTTTTTTACGCCATTTAAATCGCTCCCACCATTTCCCTTCAAATGCGCGAGATGGAATGGATTCAATCAATTGACGCCCGACTTCCTCTGAAGGGTCAAGACAAGTTGAAGGCTCTTGGAAAATCATCGCAATATCACGAGCAATGACGCGCCGACGCTCTTTTGGTGTAAGCTGAAGCAAGTCAATATTGCCAAGGCGCATACGGTCTGCGGTGATGCGCCAGTTATCTTTACTTACCCCGACAATCGCTTTTGCAACTAAGCTTTTCCCTGAACCAGACTCACCTACAAGACCACGAATTTCGCCTTCGTTCAAAGTTAGGCTCATTCGGTCAACGGCTTTGACCAACCCTTGAGGTGTTTCGATCTCAATGGTCAAATGTCGAATATCTAACAACGGCATTATTCGATCCCCGCATTAAGCGCTTGACGTACACCTTCACCTACTAAGTTTAGGGTAATAACAGTAAACATGATGGTCAGGCCGGGTAGGGTCACTGTCCAAGGTGCAATATAAATAAGCTCGACAGAGTCACCTAATATTGCTCCCCACTCGGTGCTTGGGGCCTGTGCACCTAGGCCAAGAAAACCCAGTGCCGTAATATCTAAAATCGCAGCAGACAGCGCGAGTGTGATTTCAGCGGCAATGACCGTCAGAATGTTAGGAAGAATTGAACTCCACAGTAAGTAGAAATCATTAGCGCCATCAAGGCGTGCCGCCATTATGTAGTCTTTTTCAACTTCGGTGTGGACTGCGATATAAACAGAGCGAATAAAACGCGGAATCAATGCCAAGCAGATTGCGAGTAAAATATTGAACCCACCAAAGCCGAGAAATGCTACAAAAATGATTGCTAATAAGAGCGACGGGATAGACATGACGGTATCGAGCAAGTGGTTGAGAGTACTCGACAGTAAGCCTTTCGTCATACCTGCCAATACGCCAATTAAACAGCCTACAACGGCAGCAATTGCGGTGATGGCGACAGCAGCGCCAAATGTTAGCTGAGAGCCCATAATCAGGCGCGAAAGAATATCTCTACCTAAGTCATCGGTCCCCAAAAAGTAATCAACCGTTCCTGCAGGGGCCCATGATGGCGGCACAAGCAACTCACCTGACTGTGCTTGGGCGTCAAATGGTGCAAGTAGGGGCGCAAAAATGGTAATAAGGACGATAAACACCAAGCACCACAAGCCAAACATGGCTAGTCCGTTGGCGCGGTAGCTTCGCCAAAAACGCTCAAACTGTGTTGGAATGCGCTCTTCCTGATAAACGTTATTTGTTAGCATACCATTCCTTTCGAACTAAAGGGTTAATCATCGCGCCAATCAAATCCGAGAGTATGTTAGCGGTAAGAACCAAAGTCGCAAGTACCATCACGCCAGCTTGGATAGATGCATAGTCTTGGCTTGCTAGCGCATCTAAAAGCCAACGACCAATACCTGGCCAGTTAAAAATAGACTCCGTGATGATAGCTAAGGTAATCATACTCGAAAGTTGAACACCAACTTTGGGAATGATAGGCGGTATCGCATTCCGCAATACATGTTGAGTTACGATTTCGCGGTTCGAAAGACCTTTGATTCTCGCTGCACGGATGTAGTTTTGGCTCATCACTTCCGCTACCGAGGAGCGCATTAGTCCGACAACCTGGGTGGTTGGAGCCAAAGCGAGCACCAAACATGGCAGTACCATATGCTCAATAACGCTTTGCAGTGCGTGAGCGCGGTATTCGCCTTTCGCCATGAATGCGTCGATAATGGCAAACCCGGTTACATGATCAATTTCGTAAAGTAAATCATACCGTCCCGCAACGGGAAAGAGTTGGTATTCCAATGAAAAGACCATGATAAGTAGCAGAGCTACCCAAAAAATTGGGGCGGAATAACCAGACATCGACATGAATGAAATGCTGGTGTCGAGCCATTTACCTTGCTTCATCCCAGCCACGGTTCCAAGTGGAATACCGATCAAAAGGGACACCAAAAAGGCAAAAAAGCACAGTTCCAAAGTGGCAGGGAATACGACGGCGAGCTCGTCATAAATCGCGTTGCCGTTTTTACTTATGCCAAAATCAAGCTGAGAAAGGTTGATTAAGTAAGTTTGCCAACCAGACCAAAAATCAACGTTTGCCCAGTGCGAGAGAGGGTCAAGGCGAAGCAGAGAAAAACCCACTAATGTAAGGATCATCAAAGTGATGATAAATAGGTTAAAGCGTCGAACGGTATACCAAAACATCAGTGAATTCTCTCAACTCTATCAAACGGTTGGGCATTGAAAGGGCTTGATTTGAAGCCTGTCAGCGATTTGTCGTGCACACGGAACTGCACGCCATGCGCCAGAGGAATAACCGGGAACTCTTGATTCAAAATGTTCTGTGCTTGGCGATATAGGTTCAAACGGTAACGCGGTTCTTGAGTTTCTAACGCCAAATCGAGCAAGAAATCGAAGTCATCGTTACACCACATGGACACGTTAAGGCCAACGCGGTCAGACTCGCAAGATAATAAAGGGCGGAAAAAGTTGTCAGGATCCCCGGTATCACCAATCCAACCAGTTAAAAGTAAATCGATATCGTTGATGTTCTCCAAATCCACACGTTCAAACCTATCATCGGTCAGTAGCGTTAATTTAACCCCAATATCGGCAAAATTCGCTTGGATTAACTCCGCAGTCTTACGAGGGCTTGGGTTAAAAGCACGTGGTTCAAGTGGTACCCACATGGTCAATTCTAGGCCGTCTTCGTAGCCTGCATCTCGAAGTAGTGCCAATGCATAATTCCGGTCATAACGAATTTTTACACTGTCTTTTTGATAAGCCCATGAATTAGGTGGTAGCAAGGTATAAGCTTGGGAGCCAGTTCCGTAGTAAACCGAATCTAAAATATTTTGACGGTTGATCGCTAAGTTAAGTGCTTGGCGAACTCGAGCATCACTCAGCGCGGTGGTTTCTGTGTTTATCGCAATAAAGGAAACGTTGTTAGCCGGTGTAGCCGTCAGCTCAAGGTTGTCATTTTCTTGAATGACAGGTATTTGGCTCGAAATAGGTGAAGAGAGTACGTCACACTCGTTTCTTAAAAGTTTAGCTAATGTACCCGTGCCTCTGTGAGAGATATCGAACACCACTTGTTCCATTTTTGCTGGTGACTTCCAGTAATTAGAATGACGCTCTAATCGAATCAAATCGTTCACTTGGTACTCTTTTAATTGATAAGGGCCGGTACCGATAGGAAGTTGGTCGATTTCTTCTTTATGATCTTTTGCTGCCAATTGCTGTCCATACTCCGCAGACAAGATAACCGCATGGCTGGTGGCAATATTGGCCAAGAAAGAAAAGTTTGGCTGAGATAACGTAAACCTTACCGTATGCTCATCTATTGCAACCACGTCTTGGAGTAGGTTTTGAAAATCTAACCCTGCAAACCATGGATAAAAACCACCACCTACTTGGTGAAAAGGATGGTCTACATCGATGATTCGCTTGAAGCTAAATACCACATCTTTTGTATTCAATGGGCGAGTGGGTGTGAACCAAGGCGTGGTTTGGAATTGAACACCACGTTTAAGCTTAAACGTGTATTCCGTCCCTGATTCATTTACTGACCAACTCTCGGCGATGCTTGCCACGGGCTGATGTGATTTAGGATCGAGCGTGAGCAGCGTATCGTACAGCTGCGGGCTCAGAGCCTCTGCGGTAATACCGCTATCAATAAGCTGAGGGTTAAACGTGGTCGGCTTACCCTGTCCGCAAAACACAAAGCCAGCTTTGCGAATATCATTGTGGTCAATTTCATCGCCGCAAGCGGTCAGTAGGCTAATCCCAATAAGGCTCAGCGATAATCTTATAAAAGCATTCATAATATGAAATGTTCATTGGATCTTGCTCGTTTCGTTTGATCTTACTCTTTCAAAGCTAACAAGCGAAAATGATCTCGCTAATTTATCACCTTTGTGAACTCGCTCCAAACATAAAATCCATACACTGTAAGGTGTTATGCCATAAATGCATGCGAATTAGAGCGCAGTCACGAGCTCGTGTATTGATTGAGTACTCTCGGTCAAGTTAGCTTTGTCCGACCAAACCATATTTTCTAACCATCCCTCGTAATTGGTGATAGCTCAAGCCAAGTAGCTCGGCTGCTTGTCGTTGATTAAACTTGGCTTCTTCCAATGCACGATTGAGTAAATGGATATCTTGTTCCTCTTGCCATTGTTTATAGTCTAGAGGGAATTGGATGGTGTTGCTTGATGCTTCCTCTTCTTGTTGTTCTGCTTGTTTTGCACTATGGCCAAGCGCGCTGTGCCAAACCGTTTCAAAAGGATTGAAAACCAGTTCATCAATTGGGTGAGCATTCAGACCATGTTGGTAAATCGCACGTTCAATCACGTTTTTTAGTTCGCGGACGTTACCGGGCCATTCATATTCAATAAGCGACTGCTGCGCTTTTGGGGTAAAACCGACAAAGTATTCCAGTTGCAGTTCACGACACATTTTCATCGCGTAGTGCTCTGCTAAAGAGAGAATGTCTTCTTTGCGCTCGCGAAGAGGCGGCAACATAATGACATCGAAGGCTAGCCTGTCGAGCAGATCTGCACGAAAATCACCTTGCTCTGCCAATTTTGGTAGGTCGGCATTGGTTGCACAAACAAGTCGAACATCCGCATTGAGAGCGGTATGACCGCCAACTCGCTCATATTCACCATATTCAATGACACGTAATAGCTTTTCTTGAACTAAAAGTGGTGCGGTTGCCAGTTCGTCAAGAAACAAAGTACCGCCCTCGGCACGCTCGAAACGCCCTTTATGTTTACCTTTAGAGCCCGTGAAGGAGCCGGATTCATGTCCAAACAATTCGGAATCTATTAGCCCTTCGCTTAATGTCGCACAGTTGAGTGATAGTAGTGGTTTATCCCAACGTCTTGATAAATAATGCAAACGCTGAGCGATGAGTTCTTTACCCGTACCTCGTTCACCAATGATGAGGACAGGGCGCTCAATGGGTGCAAGTTGTGATACTTTATCTAGTACAGCGAGAAAAGCAGGTGATTCACCAATCAGGTTTTGCTTCATAAAGTCCTTCTTATTTAACAGCCGAGCCATGATTTAGAGATAGAGTTGGTAAATTTCACCAACAGTTGGTGAAAAACATCATAGCACAATAGTGTGTAACGACAACAAAATGAATAACAATCTGATTTAAAAGAAAATTATAAGTTGGCACGTTACTTGTTATATATTCAGGGAGACACAAGGTTAATCACCACCTTGTCGAGTTTTAATAGGAAAAAAGAGGAGTTCCGTTATGGGTATTTTTTCTCGATTTGCAGATATCGTTAACTCAAACATCAGTGCATTACTGGACAAGGCGGAAGATCCTGAAAAAATGATCCGTCTTATCATTCAAGAAATGGAAGACACACTTGTTGAAGTGCGTACTAACTCGGCTAAAGCGATTGCAGACAAGAAAGAGTTGGCTCGTAAGGTTGAAACGTTAGAAGAGCAAATTGGCGAATGGGGCCAAAAAGCGAGCTTAGCATTAGTTAAAGAGCGTGAAGATCTAGCTCGTGCAGCGTTAATTGAAAAGCAAAAGCTAGAGCAAGTGATTAAGGGCCTCCACACTGAGCAAACCTTAGTGGAAGAAACGATCGATAAGCTTACTGGCGAGATTGGTAAGTTGGAAAGCAAAATTGCTGAAACGCGCGCAAAACAGCAAGCACTAGCAATTCGTAACCAAACTGCATCTAACCGTCGTGATGTGCAAAAACACCTGCACACTAGCCGTACTAATGAAGCGATGGCGAAATTTGAGCAGTACTCACGTAAAGTGGATGAAATGGAAGCGGAAGCAGACCTGTATGCTCAAACTGGTAATGCTAAATCGCTAAAACAAGAGTTTGCAGAGTTGCAGGCACAAGACGAAATTGAAAAAGAGTTGGCAAAACTGAAAGAACAGATGTCATCGAAAGATAAATAAGAAAGGAGCCATTTATGTCGGCATTTTTTATAGCAGGACCAGTGATTGTCTTTTTAATCTTTGTCGCTCCACTATGGCTCTTCTTACACTATCGCAGCAAACGCAAAACAGATAGTGCACTGTCGAGCCAAGATTTAGAGCGCCTTCAGGTACTATCTGAAAAAGCGGAAGCGATGCAGTCCCGAGTTGATACATTGGAGCGCATCTTGGATGCTGAGTCACCAACATGGAGACGAAAGTATGAATAATCGAGAACTGTATCGTGATCCAGTAAATGGCAAAATCTCCGGTGTTTGCGCCGGAATTGCCAACTACTTTGGTGCAGAAGTTTGGTTGATTCGTATTGTAGTGATTTCTGCAGCGCTGTTAGGTGGTACGTTTTTGGTATTGTTAGCGTACATCGCGATGGCGTTTATGTTAGAAAAGCAACCATTAACGTATTCTGAAAATATCAGAGCTCAGCAAGAGCATACGCTCAAAAGTAAGCCTTGGCAGAAAGGGCAAAGCCCTGATCAACTGCTCAGTGTGTTGGAAAGGGATTTTGACCGTCTTGATGGCAAAATTCGTAACATGGAAGCTTATGTTACGTCTGATACATATAGGGTGAACAGAGAATTCAGTAAGCTCTAGGCATTTTGTATCCAAAGAAGATTTAACTGAAGCAGGCATAAAGCCTGCTTTTTTATCACAAATTACTAATTTTAAAGCACTATTAATCTTTTCTGCTCTGGAAGTTCGTTCAAAATTCATCTACTTTAAAAATAATCCCCCAATTTTTATGGATGAATGTAATGAGAAAATTGCTCATTCCTATTGCCATCTCGGCTGTCTTGTCGGGGTGCGGTAAAGAACTTCCTCCTGTTCCTGAACCTGAATCGCGTCCTGCGAAGCTATTTACAGTATCTGTTGGCAATGCCCAGTTTGAGCGACATTTTCCTGCCACGACGGAAGCTGGCGATAGAGCAGTACTGACATTTCGAGTTCCTGGGCTTCTTCAAACGATAGAAGTGAATGAAGGTCAAGTCGTTAGTAAAGGTGATGTTTTGGCGTCATTAAACCCAGATGAATATTCTCTGCTCGAACAGCAAGCTCGGGCAAATTTTTTGCTCGCAGATGTGCAATACAAGCGATACCAAAAGCTACGTAAAGACCAAGTAGTATCTGAGCAAGATTTTGATGAGGCAAAAGCGAATCACAACTCAGCAAAAGCTCAATGGAATCAAGCAAAGGCAAACTTAAGATATACCAAACTTGTCGCGCCATATGATGGCACTATTTCGTACATTCCAGCAGAAAACCATGAATATGTTGCCGCGAAAGAAGGGGTGATGAATATTCAGTCCAACCAATTCCTCAAAGTGATATTCCAAATCCCAGACTATCTTCTAAATCGTTACACGCAGGGGAGCGATGTCTCTGCCAGAATGATATTTGATGCGTTCCCCGAGCGAGCCTTTGACTTAACCTTTCAGGAAATCGATACAGAAGCCGACCCTAAAACGGGCAGTTACAAAGTCACGATGGTCATGGAGCGGCCAGCAGAAATAGGCCTTTTGCCGGGAATGTCTGGCAATGCTTACCTCCTGTCCAAAAGTGCAGGAGCGACAAAGATTCCTAACTCCGCGTTGCTAGAAGAGAACGGCAAAACATACGTTTGGCGTGTCGATGAGCAAGGCATTGTGTCCAAAGCCGCAATTGAGATGAATGACAAAAATCAAGTGTTAGTTGGGCTTAACGATGGCGACCAAATCATTATCTCGGGTGTCAGTGTAATTGAACCCGGAATTAAGGTAAGAGCGTGGATTAAGGAAAGAGGGTTGTAATATGAAAGGAGTCATCTCTCTAGCGACTTTACTTTCAACGCTTTTTCTCGTTGGCTGTGGGGATAAGGCGCCAGAAAAAGAGCTCGAAACGCCACGAGTTAGAGTTACGTCATTAGCGGGAAACAAGGTGGATGACAACTTGTACTTCCCTGCGGTTGCGAATGCAGCGGATCGCTCTCATTTGAGCTTCAGAGTGGCAGGAGAAGTCAGCAGCATCATGGTAAAAGAGGGCGACAAAGTCACGAAGGGTGATGTTATTGCAACGCTAGATCCCACGGACTATGAGTTGGATGTAGATAATGCGAGTGCGCGTTTTTCTGTTGTCGACAGTCAGTATCGCCGCTCACGCCCTTTGGTTGATAAAGGCCTATTAGCTAAGTCTCAGTTTGATGAAATTGCAGCACAACGACAAATCGCCTTAGCTGAGCTTCAGTTAGCCAAACTTCGTCTATCATTTACTGCCTTAAAAGCGCCCGTGGATGGGGTTATTTCGCGAGTTAATATCGACCAATTCGAAAATGTTCAAGTCGGACAGCATATCGTTAATATTCACAGCTTGGAGCGAGTCGAAGTGTTGATTCAGCTTCCTGACCGCCTCTATGTGAACCAACCGCCAACGGAAGAAAGGCTTACCGCGATCAAAGCATTAGTGCGCGTGCCCAGTGGTAACGAATATAACGCGACGGTAAAAGAATTTACAACCGAACCCGACCCAACAACAGGTACGTTTACTGTCACACTGTCGCTTCCTATGCCGGAAGAAGAGTACATCCTAGATGGTATGGCTGTTGAGGTAACTTCTAAAGACGAGAATGTTGGGCTTGATCTCAACCTAGGAATTAATGTTCCTATCGAAGCCATTTTTAATGCGGATGGTGACGAGCTGGGGCGCGAAAACAAATTTGTTTGGGTACTGAATGACGACAATACGGTATCGCGCAAACAGGTGCGAGCAGGTAAGGCATCTAAAACGTCCATTCAAATCCTTGATGGTCTCATGCTCAAAGACAAAGTTGTGATTGCCGGTGTTTCTCGATTAAGGGATGGCATGAAAGTGGAAGTGATACAGGAAATGGCTACGCAGGAGGCCGGTCTATGAGCGATCTTAATAAATCAGTGCCTCAAAGTGATGATGATGTGACCGGTATTGCTGCGTACTTCATCCGAAATCGCGTCATCAGTTGGATGGTCGCACTGATATTTTTGATTGGTGGTATCGCCGCATTCTTTGGTTTAGGGCGTCTTGAGGACCCTGCTTTTACTATTAAAGATGCGATGGTAGTGACCTCTTACCCTGGTGCGACACCGCAACAAGTCGAAGAAGAAGTGACGTACCCAATCGAAAAAGCGATTCAGCAGCTTACTTATGTTGATGAAGTAAATTCGATTTCTAGCCGAGGCTTATCTCAAATCACGGTCACGATGAAGAACAATTATGGCCCTGATGATCTACCACAAATTTGGGATGAGTTGCGCCGTAAAGTGAACGACCTTAAAGGGACGTTGCCTCCAGGTGTGAATGAACCTCAAGTGATCGATGATTTTGGTGATGTTTACGGGATTTTGTTAGCGGTGACTGGCGACGGTTATAGCTATAAAGAGCTACTAGATTACGTCGATTACTTACGCCGAGAGCTCGAACTGGTTGATGGCGTGAGTAAAGTTTCGGTATCCGGGCAACAGCAAGAACAAGTTTTCATCGAAGTATCGATGAAAAAGCTGAGCAGTATAGGTCTTGCTCCGGATACCGTGTTTAATCTTCTTTCGACGCAAAACGTGGTTTCTGACGCAGGAGCGATCAGAATTGGTGACGAGTACATCAGAATTCAGCCGACTGGCGAGTTCCAGAGTGTGGAGGAGCTGGGTGATTTGTTAATTACTGAGTCGGGCGCTCAGGGGCTCATTTTCTTGAAAGATGTGGCGGAAATAAAACGTGGTTACGTAGAAGTCCCGAATAATATTATTAATTTTAACGGAAGTCTTGCACTAAACGTCGGCGTTTCTTTTGCTGAAGGCGTCAACGTCGTTGAAGTCGGAAAAGCATTTGATCATCGCCTTGCCGAGCTAAAGTACCAGCAACCTGTCGGTATCGAAATTTCGGAAATCTATAGTCAGCCGAAAGAAGTGGATAAATCGGTTAGCGGTTTTGTTGTGAGCTTGGCTCAAGCTGTCGGTATCGTCATTATCGTACTTCTGTTCTTTATGGGGCTACGTTCTGGGCTACTAATCGGTTTAATCTTGCTGCTGACGGTGCTGGGTACGTTCATTTTCATGAAGTATCTCGCGATAGATTTACAGCGGATTTCATTAGGTGCCTTGGTTATCGCGTTAGGTATGCTGGTGGACAATGCCATCGTTGTGGTTGAGGGGATTTTGATTGGTACTCAAAAAGGGCGAACTCGACTCCAAGCAGCGACCGACATTGTTACCCAAACAAAGTGGCCATTACTTGGGGCAACTGTGATTGCGGTAACTGCATTTGCGCCAATTGGACTGTCTGAAGACTCGACGGGCGAATACTGTGGCACTTTATTTACGGTTCTGCTGATCTCTTTAATGTTGAGCTGGTTTACCGCTATTTCGTTGACACCATTCTTTGCTGACATCTTCTTTAAAGGCCAGAAGATTAAACAAGGTGAAGGGGAAGAAAATGATCCATATAACGGGGTTATTTTCGTTATTTATAAAAAGTTTCTTCAGTTTTGTATGCGTCGTGCTTGGTTTACCGTTGTGGTGCTGATTGCGGGATTAGCGGCAAGTGTTTACGGGTTCACCTTTGTGAAGCAAGCGTTTTTCCCATCTTCGACAACGCCGATTTTTCAGTTAGATGTATGGATGCCAGAAGGAACTGATATTCGAGCAACTAACACAACGCTTAAAGAGTTAGAAAGTTGGTTAGCTAAGCAAGAGCATGTTGACCATATCACGACGACCGCGGGTAAAGGCTTACAGCGCTTCATGTTAACGTACGCGCCAGAGAAAAGTTATGCGGCTTATGGTGAGATAACCACTCGTATGGAAAATTACGAAGCGTTAAAACCATTAATGGCGAAGTTTCGAGAGTATTTAAAAGCCAACTACCCAGAAATCAATTACAAGCTCAAACAGATTGAGTTAGGCCCTGGTGGTGGTGCAAAAATTGAAGCTCGCATTATTGGCTCAGATCCAACCGTCCTTCGCACGATAGCCGCTCAGGTCAAGGACATCATGTACGCCGACCCTCAGGCAACAAATATCAGGCATGATTGGCGTGAACGAACCCAAGTTCTTGAACCTCAGTTTAACGAGAGTCAGGCACGTCGCTATGGCATTACCAAATCGGACGTCGATGATTTCTTGTCCATGTCATTCTCTGGAATGACGATAGGCTTATACCGAGACGGCACGACGCTCATGCCTATCGTGGCTCGCTTACCTGAAGATGAACGTATTGATATTCGTAACATCGAAGGCATGAAAATATGGAGTCCAGCACAGAGTGAGTTTATCCCACTTCAACAAGTCACAATGGGTTACGACATGCGTTGGGAGGATCCTATCATCGTACGTAAGAACCGTAAGCGTATGCTCACTGTGATGGCAGACCCTGATATTCTAGGTGAAGAAACCGCATCGACGTTGCAAAAACGTTTACAGCCCCAAATCGAAGCGATTCAAATGCCTCCTGGCTATTCACTAGAGTGGGGTGGTGAATACGAATCTTCTGGTGATGCTCAAGAGTCGCTGTTTACTACCATGCCAATGGGGTACTTGTTCATGTTCTTGATCACTGTATTCCTATTTAACTCTATCAAAGAGCCACTCATTGTTTGGCTTACCGTGCCGCTGGCGTTAATTGGCGTCACCACAGGTTTGTTGGCACTCAACACGCCGTTTGGTTTTATGGCATTGCTCGGCTTCTTAAGCTTATCGGGAATGGTGCTCAAAAATGGCATCGTATTACTGGACCAAATTGAAATTGAAATGAAGTCCGGTAAAGAGGCTTATGACGCGGTCGTTGATGCTGCGGTAAGTCGCGTCCGTCCCGTTTGTATGGCTGCTATCACGACGATCCTTGGTATGATCCCACTGTTGCCAGATATTTTCTTCAAACCAATGGCGGTTACGATTATGTTTGGTTTGGGTTTTGCGACAGTCCTGACACTGATTGTCGTGCCAGTGTTGTATCGTTTGTTCCATAAAGTGGCAGTACCGAAACAGGTTTAGTGCTACTGATATAACGATGAAAAATATCGCGCCTCTAGCTCATCAGTTAGAGGCGCTTTTTAAGGAAGAATAATGACAGAACAAAAAACGTGTGCGTGGGCGATGAATCACCCATTAGAGCGCGAATATCATGATTCCGAATGGGGCGTGCCAGTATATGACGACCAAGTCCTGTTTGAGTTTATTACTTTGGAAGGTGCGCAAGCTGGTCTTAGTTGGATCACCATCCTTAAAAAGCGCGAAGGTTACAGAGAAGCGTTCGAGAATTACGATCTAGATGCGTTGGAACAAAGAAATGAAGAACGCGCTGAATACATCGTGGAAAACTTCGATGTTGTGAGACATCGCGGAAAGATTAACTCGGTATTCAGTAATGCCAAAGCGGCCAAAGCGTTAATTGCTGAATACGGGAGTTTATCAGACGCGTTGTGGCAGTTCGTGGACGGTGAACCAATCGTCAATCAATGGCAACATATGAGTGACGTACCAGCTTCGACAGAGCAATCCAAAGCCATGAGTAAATTCCTAAAAAAGAAAGGCTTCAAGTTTGTCGGTGAAACCATCTGTTATGCTTTCATGCAAGCCGTCGGCATGGTGGATGACCATATCGTTGGATGTCCTAAAAAGCAGAATAAGTGACGTTTGGCTATTAAGCTAATGTTGTTAGTTCTGGCTATCATGAATACGTTCCAAAGCTTCGATTCGACGCCATTGAGTGGCATCGAAGCTTTGTTTTCTTAAAGCAATGATTTCTGCCTGTTTTTCGTCTTGCCCTAGAAAACCTCTATTCAGAATATTTTGACGCTGCTTTAAATAAGTGGCGAGTTGAGTCTCAAATGATGCTCTTTGCTCATCAAGCTTTTGCAGCCTCTGCGCTCCGGCATCTCCTACCAGAGCAACACGGGCGATGTACTTGTCTTGTGAATCAAGCTGAGAAGCTTGCTCGAGCTGCTTTGCTAATGCGTTATTGCGTTCACTTTCTCGTATGTAATCCGGTTGTTCTGATAACGCTTGATTGAGAAGGTGTGCTTGACTCTCGATATCCGATGCCTGTGTTTTAATCGTCAGCTTTTCTAAAGCAAGTTGGCGAAGTCGGTTTTCTTCGTCAAACAATTGGGTTATCTGCACCTCGTTAAAGTATTGAAGCTGTAAGTTCAGTATTGCTTCATTCAGCATGGTTAACTGTTCAAGCGTTAGGTGGTTGTGCTCAAAAGGCTCTAATGCAGTGAGTGCTTGCTTGTAGGAAAGGTAGGCTTGAAAAAGTGTGGCATCAATATTCAGAGTTTGCTTTGCTAAAGTGTCATCATTGACTTCCGCTTTGATCGTATCGAGATCTTCTTCGCCCAGCCGGCTAAGAGAATATTCGAAGAAATCTTTTGGAGAAGAGACATCGGCGGCTATATCTTGCTGAGATTGCGAATGGTTAGAGGTTATCTCTTGTTGTTTGTCGCTTTGCAACAGAGAAAGCGCTCCCACGCCAAATATCGAGAGCAGGATAAAAGTGGTGAGAGCGACTTTCTTCATTGTGATGACCTCTTATAAACCTTGAAGTTTGAGACGATTTGCATGTTGGCGATAAAGCGTGACTGGATCGGTTTCAAAAAGATGATGAATACCGAGTAGGCCGTTAATTTCATCCAAATGGTTCATTTGATAATCATCACGTATGACTTTGCCCAAATGTGTGCTGCACGCACCAACTAAGCCATCATTTGGCCCATCAAAGGCTAAGCCAAGTACCATCATGGCAGCGTCGGTCGGATCGAAAACGTTTGTAAAAGTGGATGATCCGGTCCATGAGTAGTAATAAACGCCATTTGAAGCCAGCAAGTCACCATTACCACATTCACTGGTAGGGACTCCTTCTGGATAGTGTTGGTTAAACGCTAATGATCCTTCCGTGGTTAATGCTGCTAGTGAGGCTAAAGGGTCTTGGTCGAGATCAGAACCGCCTGATAGAAGATTAATAAGAGTGGTTAAACCTTGCGCCAGTTTTACCGCGAGCTGCTCACTACCCGAACCCTCAGATACGGTGCCACGAACTAAATCTGCCACTTTAGACCCTTTATTAACGCCTCCTATACTCGTAACTGATGCGACTAGGTCAGGACGGACAGAGGCAACATAGCGCGTTGTTGGACCACCATGACTGTGACCAATGAGATTGACTTTCTCTGCGCCTGTTGCTGCAAGTAAGGTTTCTACTTGAGCAAGCAGTTGCTCCCCTCGAACTTCGCTGCTATTGGTCGCGGATACCTGTGCAACATAAACCGTAGCGCCATCTTTTGTTAAGGAATGTGGTATTCCGAAAAAGTAATCAACGCCTGCCAGGGTATCAAAACCAAACAAACCGTGAACCAGAACAATCGGATACTTGGTTTGGGTATAACCTGTTGCAGCGTATACGGAGGTTATTGGGACGGTAACTAAGGTAAAAAGCATTAGCGCTATAAATTTGAGTTTCAAAACTATCTCCTTGTGGTATGACCTCTTATGAATGATAAAAAGTAGGAGAGAAACCCTAAATTTGGAAAGCCTATTTGTGGCACATTATTTCATTCTGTGACTGCTCAATTGAAAAACAACACAAATGATTAACATTAATTAATGGTTCGGGTGAATGTTGGTTAATTCTAATTAAGTCAGGGGCTTATAAAAACGCCCCGCAATGCAGGGCGATTCAATCATTGTTATAGGGAGGCTTCTTTTTCAAGCATTAAGGCATTATAACGCGCAAAACCAGCCTCTAAATCAGCGATCAAGTCATTTACGTCTTCTAAGCCAATATGAATACGAACCAAAGTACCTTCAAAGTGTGGGTGAGCTATGGTTCTCAGGCTGTTAAAGCTCTTAGGTTCGTTAGCTAGAATGAGGCTTTCATAACCGCCCCAAGAGTAACCCATACTGAAGTGTTTCATACCATCAAGCAGAGCCGTCGTCGCTTTTGGATAAGACGTTTTGAGAACAAATGAAAACAAGCCGTTTCCACCTGTGAAGTCTCGTTTGAAAAACTCATGGCCAGGATTTGTTTCTAAAGCGGGATGGCGGACATGATCAACTTCTGGGCGAGAAGCGAGCCACTGAGCGACTTTTAAACTGCTTTCTGCGTGCTGTCTTAGGCGAACATCCAACGTGCGAATACCTCGAAGACCTAGGTATGCGCCGTCAGGAGAAACGCACTGACCCATCAGGTAGCTTTGTTCACGAAGCTGATCCCAATACTTTTCAGAAGCCACAGCAGTACCTAGCATGACATCTGAATGTCCAACAATATACTTAGTTGCCGCTTGAATGGAAATGTCTACGCCATGCTCGAAAGGAGAGAAGTTCACGCCTGCTCCCCATGTGTTGTCTAGCATCACGATGATATCTTGCTCGTGGGCAATGCGCGCTAATGTAGGCACATCTTGGACTTCCATGGTTATTGAACCAGGAGACTCCAAGAAAAGGACTTTGGTATTCGGCTGAATCAAGTCTCGGATACCTTCACCGATCATTGGGTCATAATAGGTGGTTTCGATGCCCATTTTCTTCATGATGGTGTTACAAAAGTCACGAGTTGGTTCGTAACAAGTGTCCACCATTAGAATGTGATCGCCAGTTTCAACGAAAGAGAGGATGGCGTTTGAAATTGCTGCCGTTCCACAAGGGTAAAGCGCGCAACCAGCTCCACCTTCAATCTCAACCATTGCGTCTTGGAAAGCAAAGTGCGTGTTGGTGCCTCGGCGACCATAAAACAATGTTTTGTTTGCACGATTAATGGTGGCTTGGTTCTTTTCTGCAACGGTATTGAATACCACGGTTGAAGCGCGTTGAACGGGTGGGTTTACAACACCATTTGTCCACTTTTTATCGCGGCCAGCGGTAATGAGTTTGGTTTTTTTTCCCTCTGACATAAAAGTTCCCTGTCTTAAATATTGCGGTTTTGAATATTTAAAACATGGACGACGTAGGTTATGCAAGGGAAAAGTCAACTATCAGCCAATATCAGCCAATAACAGCCAAGATGAACAGGTAATGCTGTCGAGAGGTATCGTGTAGATAGGGAGCTAAAAGAACAAACCTCCAGCAGGATGCATGTAGCGCTGGAGGTTTTTTAGCCTGTGTATTTGAGGTATTAGAGGAGTGGGTTGAAGAGATAGAACACTCGCTCTAAGAACCGAGAAAATAGGCTCCTTTTCTCCCATTCTTCCAATACAACAGTGTGAGATTGCTTAATATAGCTATCTTGTAACCAAGACATTTGCTTGGTGAACTCTTCGTCATCAACGGCGAGGGTCACTTCGAAGTTCAGCCACAAGCTGCGCATATCCATGTTTACGGTGCCAACTAAACAGAATTGGTCGTCAATTACGACAGATTTTGTATGCAGCAAACCACCATAAAACTCATAAATCTTGACCCCTGCACTCAAGAGCTCACTATAAAAAGCGCGTGACGCCCATTGCACCATCATAGAGTCATTTTTATGTGGAATAATGAGTTCAACGTCAATGCCTCGTTGTGCTGTCATCTTTAACGTTTCGAGTAAATCAGCATTGGGCACGAAATATGGTGTTGTGATTCGTACCGAGCGATTGGCTTGGTTTATTGCCAATGTTAATACTTGATAGATCAGATATTCCGGCATACCTGGGCCAGAAGGCACAACCTGAATAGGGTGTTGGAATTCACTCTCATCGATCTTGCATTCAGGTAGTCTTGGTAAATGACGTTCGCCAGTTTCGACTTCCCAATCCCAACAGTGGATGGCACTCAATACGTTTACCGTTGGTCCCGTAATGCGAACCATGATGTCCACCCAATGCCCGACGCCACTGTTTTGCTTGAAGTAAGCCGGGTCAACCAGGTTCATTGAACCGGTATAAGCAATTTCATCATCAATTACGATGATCTTGCGATGTTGGCGAAGATCAAGACGACGTAAGAAAATACGCCACATCTTCACTTCTAGCGCTTGAATAACTTCAATTCCAGCATCCTGCATCATTCGATACCAAGGACTTCTGAAAAAACGCGGGCTACCTGCTGAATCGAGCAATAGTTTGACATCTACGCCGCGTTTAGCCGCTTGAATAAGCGCAGAAGCGACAGAATCAGCCAAACCACCCGGATGCCAAATGTAGAATACCATTCGAATACTGCTCTGCGCGTTTTCGATGTCTTCAATAATGGAATGCAAAATCTCATTAGGTGACTGTTGCAGCGACAATGTATTACCGCTCAATGCGGGAAGACCAAGGCGGTTGTTACAAAGTTCATCAATTCGGTAGATGTGCCTCCCCATCGTTTCTGGGTTGTGCGCGTTACAGTCGTTAAGCTGACTGAACCACTTCTCGAATGGTGTAAACATCTCTTTCGCACGTTCGGCTCGCTTTCTGCCTAAGTTCAGTTCACCGAAGAGGAAATAACATGCGACACCCAGAACGGGAAGGATATAAATGATCATTAGCCAAGCTAAAGACACGCTCACTGCACGGCGCTTTAAAACGACACGAATGGTCACACCTGCGACCAGTAACCAATATAGCCCGATGCCAGCTAAAGTAAGAAAGTGATAAAACTTGTCCATATACGCTCAGAGTAATATGCCCTTCTAGGATATTAAGCATAAAAGTGGGTTGGGGGAATAGATTTCCCATTTAGACATGGGATTGACCTTATATGAGGAACGAATTTCATAACAGCTGATTCTGTTATTTTAATGTGAAAAATAAGGTCATTCTTTAACTTTTGAACAAAAAAGCAGCATTTAACCTGCGTAACTCGACACTTGTGCGATAAATGTACTTTTTTGGGGTTCCAATTTTAAAGGGGAGCTGCTTTACTTTCTAGACATAGTGCGTCGAACGCTTATTTTATAAGTGTACAATAATTTTTACATAAACTTTTTAGACGCCTATCTCTATGCATACACAACAAACTAATTTTGGAGAAAAAGCGTGGCTACAACTAATACAGCAGCACCACGTGATACGTGGGGGTCTAAACTAGGCTTCGTAATGGCAGCAGCGGGTTCCGCTGTCGGTTTAGGCAATATATGGAAATTCCCTTACACAGCAGGTGAGAGTGGCGGCGGTGCATTCGTTGCTATCTATCTTATCTTTGTAATTTTTATCGGCTTTAGCGTGATGCTGACAGAGTTCGCTATTGGTCGTAAGACAGGTCTTTCTGCCGTAGGTGCATTCAAGACAACTGACCGACGCTGGACGTTCACTGGCGTTATGGGAGTCTTCAGTGGTCTTTTGATCATGGGCTTCTACCCTGTGGTTGGTGGTTGGGCATTGGCCTACATCTTTAAAGTGGGTGGTGGTCTACTCAGCGCGCCAGAAGCAATTGGCGACAGTTTTGGCGGTTTCATCTCAGATCCGATTCAACCTTTAATGTGGATGGGTGTTTACCTGTTCCTTAACGTCATGATTGTGATGAAAGGGATTTCGGGTGGTATTGAGAAAGCCGGTAAGGTTCTGATGCCGCTTCTGTTCTTAATCCTAATCGTTGTTTCTGTTAAAGGCTTGATGCTGCCAGGTGCAATGGCTGGCCTTGAGTTCTTATTCATGCCGGACTTTTCTAAAGTCGACAGCAACGTGGTTCTTGCTGCACTAGGACAGGCGTTCTTCTCACTTAGCTTAGGTATGGGTTGTATGATGACGTACGGTTCTTACCTGAAGAAGAAAGAGAACCTAGTTCAAACAACCGGTATGGTTACAGCTATGGATACAGGTGTCGCGATTCTTGCTGGTGTTGCTATGTTCCCAGCTATGTTTGCCTTTGGCATGGAGCCTGCGGCAGGCCCTGGTCTTGTATTTGTTGTCGTTCCTCAGCTGTTTGCTGAAATGGGCGGAGTGATTGGGTTGCTATTCGCGTTGCTATTTTTCATCGGTTTGACGGTGGCGGCATTAACTTCTTCAGTATCATTATTGGAAGTTGTCGTGTCTTACCTAATCGACGAGAAAGGCATGAAGCGCTCTAACGCTGTTCTGTCTGCAAGTGCAGTTATGGCGGCATTATGTATTTTTGCGTCACTATCTTTAGGTGGAATGGGGCCAACGCTGTTCGGTACCGGTGCCTTTGATATTTTCGACTTGCTAACGGACAAAATCTTCTTAGCGGTTGGTGGTATGTTGGTTTGTATCTTTGCAGGATGGCGCCTAAGCCGTGCTGAGCTAGAAAAAGAGATCACTAATGACGGCGAAGTATCCTTCCCGCTATTTGGATTGTGGTACAACCTAGTTAAATACCTGATTCCTGTTGCGATTGCTATTGTTGCCTTCATGGGGATTAAGTCTGGCTTTGATAGTGGCAAAGGTGAAATCATGCTGCTGGGTATCGCAATCATTGGTCTTGCTGGCATTTTCTCGAAGAAGCTTTAGCAAATACCTTGGGGGCAAGCCTCGATAGCTTTGTCCGATAACTTATGTATACTGCTGGCTCCAAACGTGGAGCCAGTTTTTTATGTTCGATATTCTACATACCCATCCCGATTTTCTGATCATCAATAAGCATCCTAACGTCTCTGTTCATAAAGACGATGGCGACACAATGCTGCTGCAAGAAGTGGCTAAGCAGAGTGGTGATGAGCATCTCTATCTTATCCATCGCTTGGATAAAATGACATCGGGTATTCTGCTCCTCGGACGCAACGCCAAAGCGGGCAGTGCGTTATCGCAAGCTTTTGCTGACCGCCAAGTGGAAAAGTTCTATCTGGCGATTGGCTCTAAAAAGCCGAAAAAGAAACAAGGTTTGGTCGTTGGTGATATGGAGCGTTCGCGCCGTTCATCATGGAAGCTGGTCAACAGCAAAAATAACCCAGCCGTTACCCAGTTTTTCTCTCTTGCGGCAGAGCCCGGAGAGCGTTTATTTTTATGTAAGCCGCACACTGGTAAAACGCATCAAATCCGCGTGGCATTAAAATCGGTTGGCTCAGGTATTGTTGGCGACCCGATTTACAATGCAGGCAATGAGGCTGATCGCGGTTATCTGCATGCATTTTCACTTTGCTTCCAATACCGAGATGAGCAATATCGCTTTGTTTGCGATCCACGAGAATACAAAGTGCTTGGTAACAAATGGCACAGTGAAATCGTCTCTCAGGGTTTGGATACTTGGCTTTCCCCCTGGGAACTGAACTGGCCTACGATCAAATAACCGTCACAAAGAAAACTAATAAGAGAACTCGATGCAAGCATCACAACTTCCGCTGTTTTTTCAGCATCTAGAAACCGAGCTAGCGCAAGCTCCGAATGAAATTCGTCGACTGTTTCATGGTCGTGGTCGTCGTTTTGAGGGCCTAGAGCAAATCACCTGTGACTGGTTACAAGGTCAGTTGATCATCAACTTGTTTAAAGAAGTCGACGACGTGTTTCTCGCTGAGCTGAAAAGCGGCCTCAATGCGTTGGTACAATCACCACTGTGGGCAGACAAGCAAGGTCGTACTATGGTTATTCAGCACCGTTATGCCGATGGTGCGCCTTCAGAAGTGCTTGTCGGTGAATTAGATGCTCGCCCTGTCGTTGAAGAAAGCGGTTTGAAATACCAATTGGATATTGGCCGCAACCAAAACTTCGGTCTGTTTTTGGACATGCGCTACGGTCGTGATTGGGTACGGGAAAATGCGAAGCATAAAAACGTGCTCAACTTGTTTGCTTACACGTGTGGCTTTTCTGTCGCTGCCATTGCGGGTGGTGCAGATAAAGTGATTAACGTCGACATGGCGAAAGCGTCGTTGTCTAAAGGCCGTGAGAACCACAAGCTAAATGGTCATAACATCAACCAGGTAAGTTTTATGGGGCATGATATCTTTAAATCGTGGGGTAAGATTAAAAAATCTGGTCAGTATGACTTGATTATCATTGACCCACCTTCATTCCAGAAAGGCAGTTTTGCACTGACCAAAGACTACAAAAAGATTCTGCGTCGATTGCCTGATTTGTTGGCAGAGGGCGGTCAAGTGATGGCGTGTGTGAACTCACCATCAGTGACCAGTGATTTCTTGATTGAAAGTATGCAAGAAGAAGCGCCACAACTGACGTTCCGCGAGCGTCTGGATAACCCACCAGAGTTTATGGACGTAGACAGCGAAGCAGCATTGAAAGTGTTGTTGTTTAGCTAAAAGACTTTTGTTGCAACAGAAGTAACATCAAAAAAAGCGCCGCGAAACAACTAGACAGACGTATCGCGGCGCTTTTTTGTATTTGGAAAACTAACCAATCTGCACTTCAAGATCCGCTTCGATGGTTGATGAGCAGGCGAGCACATAGCCTTGTTCAATTTCTTCTGGCGTCAATGTTTCTAGGCTGGTGGAAGAGACGTTGCCTTTACGAACCTTGCATTTACACGAGCCACAAATCCCGCTTCGACAAGCGACGATTAATGGTAAACCTGCGCCTTCGAGCACATCGGCCAGTACCTGACCTTTTTGCGCATCGATGCTTTGAGCAAAATCAGGAACAGAAACGTTAACCGTCTCATCGGAGACCGATGATTCTGCGCCAGTCGCTGGCGTAAAACTCTCTTGGTAGAAGTTCGTCATGTCAAAACCAAGGTCATTCAAATAGCCGTGAACATCTTGCATAAACTGGCTTGGACCACACAGGTAAACGGTGCGCTGTTTGAAATCAGGAACAAGCTCTTTAAGCCAGTCGGCATTCAAACGACCTTGTGGATGCGATGTTCCTTCGCGGTTTTTCAGCAACAACTTTAAATTGAAGTTGGGATACACAGCGTCTAACGTTTCTAGCTGATCGTAGTAAATCGTCTCTTCTGGGCTGCGTGCAATATGAAGAAATGCGATGTCCACATCGTTGTCGTTTTCATCTTGATTACTCAGCCAGTGCTTTGCCATCGAAAATACGGGCGTGACGCCGCAACCTGCACTGATAAGCAAGGCTTTTGTTTCGCCATCACGTAACATGGGTGGATGGTCGATGCAGTTAAATTCGCCTGCTGGTGGTAATGCTTGAACGGTATCACCGAGCAGCAGCGAGTCAACGATGTAGTTCGATACTTTACCGCCAGATACTCGTTTGATGGTGAGTTGAAGGTGATCGTCTTCATTGATCGAGCTGATTGAATAGGCGCGAAACTCCATTTTTCCATCAATTTCCACGCCTAAGTTAATAAACTGGCCAGGTTTAAACTGAAACAGAAGTGACTCGGTTAGTTCAGCCAATTTGATGCTGACGGTGTCGTGTGTTTCGAAGTATTTATCGATGCAACGGAGTGTGACGGGTTGGTTACCTTGCCATTCAAAAAACATAACAATCTCTTTGGTTGTGGCTATTTTTGGTTCGAAATAGATAGCGCCTCCGCGTAAGGAGGCGCGTAACAAGCAAGTTTATTAAGCTGCTAGGATGGCTTTTAGATCATCCTGAACATTGCCAATACTGCGCATATCGAACTTCTCTTGGATGATGGCGATTAGGTTTGGCGTTAGGAATGCCGGTGCAGTAGGGCCTGTGTAAATGCCTTTCACGCCCAATGCAAATAGCGTTAGCAAGATAACGATCGCTTTTTGCTCGAACCAAGAAAGCACAAGCGTGAGTGGCAGTTCATTGATGTCACAGTCAAACTCTTTCGCCAGTGCAAGTGCAAGCTGGATTGCAGAGTAAGCATCGTTACATTGGCCCACATCCAATAGGCGAGGGATGCCGTTGATATCTCCGAACGTATTCTTGTTGAAGCGGAACTTACCACACGCCAAGGTCAGGATTAGCGTGTCTTCTGGCGCTTCAGCCGTAAAATCGGTGTAGTAGCTGCGTTCCGCTTTATCACCATCACAACCGCCGACTAGGAAGAAGTGTTTGATGTTGCCTTGCTTCACTTGGTCGATAACCGCAGGGGCGGCGTTCATCAGTGCATTGCGACCAAAACCAACCGTGATGTGGTGTTCGATTTCATCGTGTTGGAAACCATCTTGCGCTAGAGCACATTCAATCACTTGGCTAAAATCATCGCCTTCGATGTGAGCCACACCAGGCCAGCCAACAATACTACGAGTGAATAAACGGTCTGCGTATTGACCCACATTTGGATTCAACAAGCAGTTTGACGTCATTACGATTGCGCCAGGGAAGTTTGCGAATTCTTTCTGTTGGTTTTGCCATGCGCTGCCGTAGTTGCCGACAAGATGAGGATATTTCTTCAGCTCAGGGTAGCCGTGTGCAGGCAGCATTTCACCGTTGGTATAAACGTTAATGCCTTTGCCTTCAGTCTGTTGCAGGATTTTTTCTAGGTCATACAAATCATGGCCAGAAACAAGAATACATTTGCCTTTTACTGGCTTGACGTTCACCGTGGTTGGTTCTGGATGGCCGAAGGTCATTGTTTCACCTTGGTCGAGCATTTCCATCACTTTGTAGTTCATCAGGCCGATGCGCATTGAGCAATCAAGTAGTTCGCCGAGATCTTCAGGGTCTGTGCCCAACCACGCCATGATTTCATGGTATTCGGCATAGATATCGTTGTTGGTTTGCTCAAGAACACGTGCGTGCTCCATGTACGCGGCTGCACCCTTAAGGCCGTATAGGCAAAGTAGGCGTAGGCCAATCACATCTTCATGTACTTGGTCCTTACCACGGTTAACCGCGACTTGAGGAGCAAAAGCTAAGATTGCTTCTGCGCTATTTGGTAGCTCAAAGTGGGCAACCGCAGGAATGTCAGCGACTTCGGTATCGGCAAGCGTTGCTGCAGACATCACTTGCTCTTTTAGCAATGCTTTGTACGTTGCAGCTTGAGAAGTTAACTCTAGGATGCGTTCAGGGTCGAAGTTTACGTTCGTCAATGTAGAGAAAAATGCCTTTGGTGCCCATTGGTTGATTTCATCGTTAATGATGTTGAATTCAAGTGCTTTTGATGCCCAAAAAGAAACCCCTTGCAGTGTGTAAACCAACACGTCTTGTAGGTCTGATACTTCAGAAGTTTTGCCACACATGCCTTGTGCAAAAGAACAACCTTTAACAGCAGGGGTTTGAATTGTCTGTTCACATTGAATACAGAACATATTGGGTTCTCCGTTGATTGTTTTAATAGTCGTGATGTTGACCACTAGAGAGCAGAATGCGTGCCAATTATTATCTTGTTGATTTGTGTTGAATTTTATCAGATTTAGGAGAGTGGTTGATGTAATTAAGACAACGCAGCTGATGTCTTAATTACATCGGCTTCTTGTGGTTGGTTATTTATTGATCCCGAGCTTTTTACCCATCCGATATAAGTTCCCGCGATCCATTTGTAAAAACTCCGCTGCTTTTGCCCAAACGCCACCGGTTTGGCTCAAAGCATGTTCAATTAAATCACGCTGATAACTTTCTATTAGCTCTCGCATTGGCTGGCTTTCTTTAGGCAGATAATGTGATGTGTTTTTTACATCATCGAGAGCCAGTGAGGTGTCAAAATGGTTAAGCATGATCGTGCCTGCACCTTGTTGAATAGCGTGTAAAGCCGCGCGAGTTAAAGTGTGTTCGAGCTCGCGTACGTTTCCGTACCAAGGTAAAGACTCCAGTTGAGTCAACACTTTAGGGTGAACGTGCAGATTGGGCGCATTAAATTGTTGGCGTACCTTTTCTAACAGATATCCGGCTAAAACGGGAATATCACCGTCACGGGCACGAAGTGGGGGAACTTGGATTGGGAATACGTTTAAACGGTGGAAAAGGTCTGCTCGAAACGTGCCAGCTTCGACCTCTTTTTCTAATTGTCGATTGGTCGCGGCGATGATGCGCACATTGACCATCAAATGCTGATCGCTACCCACACGTTGCAGCTCGCCTTGCTGAATTACGCGCAGCAATTTTGCTTGCAAAATCAAAGGCAGTTCGCCCACTTCATCAAGGAAAATCGTTCCGCCGTCTGCCAGTTCAAACTTACCGGCACGGTGGCTATTGGCTCCAGTGAATGCGCCTTTGACATGGCCAAACAGTTCACTCTCAGCCAGACCTTCTGGTAAAGCCGCGCAGTTGACGTAAATCATCGGCTTATCGCTACGATGAGATTGCGCGTGCACCGAGTGCGCGACCAGTTCTTTACCAGTACCGGTCTCTCCTGTGATAAGTACTGCGTAATCTGATTGAGCAACAGTCGCAATGTTGTTTCGTAACTGGTTGATCTGTGGACTCAAACCCACCATTTCGCCATGTTGAGAACGGGCTTGCTGGATAAGGGTTTGAGTGACGCTTTTTTGCTTCTGGTTTTGCGCTTTGAGCGCTTTTAACTGAGCAATGTTACGCAATGTCGCAGCGGTCAAAGCCGCAAAGGTTTCGATAGCGACAGGATCGATGCCATCAAACGCGCCCACCGTTAGGGCATCCATCGTTAGTGCGCCAACAAGTTGGCCTTCGACATACAAGCTAAAGCCCATGCAATCGTGAACATCAATGCATTGGTCTTCAGTTAATAGTGTGCCGTCGAAAGGATCCGGCAGTGAACAATCGGCATCGAAACGCACCGGTTCACGGCTATGAATAATGGCATCTAAGCGAGGGTGCGCCTTGGGGAAATAGCGACGACCTAAGACCGAGCTGGATAAGCCTTTTACCGCGACAGGAGTTAGAAACCTATCCTCATCGAAGATAAACAGGCAGCTCGCATCACATGGGAATACTTGCGCGACCCCATCAATGAGATTTTGATATTGCTGCTCGTGAGAGCGATTTGAGCTGAGGTTTAGCGCGATATTAAGGAGTACGTGGTCAACAGTCGGAGTCATAACAAACCCAAAGTTATCTGGAATGGGCTCATGCTAGCAACTTGATGTCATTTGAACATCGAAAGGTGTGGGAGATTGATGTTCCATTGACGACGATCAAGTTTGATACGAAAAGAAACGCGCAAGTTAACAAGCCAGTGATGTAAGCTTGCGCGGGTTAGGTGTTTGAATTAAAGCAGGCCAAAGGTTTGGTTCGTCCGAATTAACGAGGAACGACTCTAGCGTCATTACCAGAAACATTGATTTGGACCGCTTGGCCTGGTTGGAAAATCATGTTTGGATTTGCTTCTTGAACAATAGAGATAATCTTTCCGTCCTCTAAACGAATGGTCAGATTCACGCCATTTCTTTTCGCGGTTGCTTCAGCCGCTTTGCTGCCTGCATAGCCACCCAATAGACCACCACCAATGGCAGCGATATCCGAGCCAGAACCGCCCCCAACTTTTGAGCCTAAGATCCCGCCCACGGCAGCACCAGCGATGGTGCCAATGGCATTGGATTGGGTAGAGGCATCAATGGTTACGGGTTCTACTTTTTCTACTGTGCCGTAGTAAACCTGCTGAACTTTGCGAGTGTCGGATGAGCCGTATGCATCTCCGTACGGGTTAGGTGAGCTACAGCCGCCAAGCACGAGCGCACAAGTAATGGTGAGCAACATGCCTAAATTAATCTGTTTTTTCATATAGCCTCCGAATGGTTTCTTCATTCAAAGAGTATATACCCCAATTTAACCTGCGTTTTGGTGCTTTATAAAACAGTGGCTTAGCGGCTTGTCCCTTAAGGAAACGCGATTGTCTAAGCAGTATTAATGATCGTTAAGCGTATGAAACCCTGAATAAATACGTGTAAAAGTAGTAAACCAGCATGCCGCGCCAAAGATATACGCGATGACGGCAAAGTGTTGCGGTAGCAAACAAAATAAAACCAAGCAGCCAATGGTTTCTGTACCTTCGGTTAAGCCGCTCATGTAGTAAAGCGATTTGTTTTTATATACCGGATTATCGATGCCTTGTTTTCCTGCCATGATGGCAAAAGCCAAAAAGCTACTACCAGTGCCGATGAAGGAAAAAGTCAAAAATGCGCCTGCAACGGCATTGTGCTCTGGGTTGGCAAGCACAAAGCCAAAAGGAATCAACGAATAGAACAAAAAATCTAAGCTGATATCAAGAAAGCCACCCGCATCGGTAATGCCTTGAATCCTTGCCAGTGCACCGTCTAACCCATCACAGATTCTGTTCAGCAAAATAAACAGCAACGCCAACAAGTACTGTTCGGCGATCAAAGCAGGCAGGGCAAAACAGCCAAGTACAAAACCAAACACTGTCGTCTGATTTGCAGTGATACCACATTTATCGAGATATGTCGCACTGAGTGCCAGCGGTTTGCGGATGAGCTTTATACTCAGGCTATCAAGCATGATTTGTCTCCCACGGCCAGTTTAGGCAGCGGCTGCCATCAGGAATATCGTCTTCATCGTGCGTTACCATCAAAGTAGGGATGTTCGCTTGCTGCAATTGTTCGACCACCCAATTGCGAAATTGCACGCGCAGGTCTTTATCCAGCTTGCTATAGGGCTCATCAAGTAGCGCAACTTTCGGCTTTGCTAGCAGCATACGAGTCAATGAGATACGGGCACGTTGCCCTCCCGAAATTTGGTCAGGAAAGGACTCTGCTAGTTTGGTCAATGAAATGTTCTTCAGTGCTTGCATAGCGTGAGCTTTACGCTCTTCACCTTTGATTGAGTTTGGTAGCGCGAAGGCAAGGTTCTCCCACACCGTTAAATGAGGGAAGAGCAAATCGTCTTGGAATAGAATACCGACCTGACGCTTATGGGCAGGGAGGGCATCCAACTTTTCGTTATCAAGCGTAATGGATCCAGAGTAGTTGAACTCGGCGGATAGGTGCCCGGCAATGGCATCCAACAAAGTGGATTTACCACAACCACTTGGTCCCATCAGAGTAACAATTTCACCTTTCTCTACAGTCATGTTGAACGCTGAAAAAAGCGTGTCGCCATTGGCTTTACGGATGGCGAGGTTTTCGAGACAAAGACTCATTCAGTAGTAAACCTTTTATAGACAAGCGGCGATACTTCATGTGTAAGCGGCTTAGTAGTATCGCAAAAGAGAAGAACAAGAACGGCAAGAGTGCTTGCCAAATGGCGTAAATCGCGGTGACACGTCGGTCAAAACCACTGGATAGCGCAACGGCTTCGGTTGTGATGGTGCTAATGCGCCCAGCCCCTAGCACCAATGTCGGCAGGTATTGCGCCAGACTTACGCTAATACCGATAGCCCATGCGAATGCAATCGCAGGCAGGAGGATTGGTAGTTTCACTTTTAACCAAGCTTGCATCGGTGATTTACCCAAGCTGAGAGCGACACGAGTTAACCCATTGTCGAAGCTGCGCCACGGACCGTCTAGCGAGAGGTAAATAAATGGGAACGCAAAGAATACATGCGCCCAGCATACCCAAAAGAAATACGCGTTACTGTTTAAGTACAGTGTTACCACTTGCATACCGAATAGCACGGATAGCTGAGGAATCAGCATCGGGATGGCGATGATGTAACCGGGCACCTGCCAGCGATAACGGAGACGATACTCATGTGCTATTAAAGCAAGAACTAGCGCGACAGTCGCGCTGATTAGGGCGATTGACATACTTTGTTCTAGAGTCCCTAGAATACTGTGCCATTCGTATTCCCAAAAACGCAGGCTGTAACGGCTTGGGAGCAAATCTGGAAAGCGCCAACGTTGGGCAAAGCTCCACAGCACCATGAGTGGAATCATTAGAAGTGCAAGTAGAGCAATCAGTGAAAATAGGGTTTTACCGGGTAAACGAAACCCGTTTCGACCAGAGTACTGCCAGCGTTTGAAGCCTTTGGTAATACACCATTCCATTAAGCGTGCAAATCCAATCAAAACGCTAGCGATCGCAAACAGTATTACTGCGCCAGCGGCAGCTCTTGGTAGGAGCGATAAATCTGGATCGTTAAACCATTGCCATACCAAAACCGCGAACGTCGGTGGGTTGGTAGGGCCAATAATCAGGGCGACATCGACAACGGACAAACTGTAAGCCAATACCGCCAGCATTGGGAAACGAAGTTTTGCTAACCATTGCGGAAATACGCATTTCCACCACGTTTGCGCGGAACTGTAGCCCATCGAGTGACTGACTTTTTCAACCTTATCGACTTTCAATTGCTGAAGGATCGGAATACTCATCAACAATAAAAACGGCACTTCTTTAATCGCAAGCATGATGACCAAACCGAGTGCATGTGGGTCTTTAATCAGCAATGCTAAGTCATTCACCGTTTGTGCATTCGGGTCGTAACCAAACAGTTGGTTGAGAACACGAACGCCCATACCAGTTGGGGCAAACAAGAACGCAAAGCCAATTGCAAACGCGACGTGCGGCATAGCGAGAAGTGGGGAAAGGCTAACTTCAATTTTTCGCCAAAACTTGCTGCCCCAAGACGCCTGTAGAATGGCAAACGTGATGAAGCAAGCCAAGTAGCTACTGAAAATGGCGGAGTAGAAAGTAAGCCCGATGGATGTCCAAACACCTTCCCAATCAAAGACGGCATTGAAGCCATCAAAAGAAAAGTGGTGTAGACCGATAGGAGGTACATAACCGAGCGCAGAGACCACCACTCCAAGTAGTCCCGGAATGGTAGGCAAAATACAAACTGCGATAATGACTAAATACAGCGCTCTTAACATGGATTCTTACTAATTCCCGTAGCGTTTCAACCATTCTTTTTCTAACGCCGCTTGCCAACTTGGATGTGGCTCAGCGATAGATTTGAATTGTTGAGTGTTTTTGGCTGAACCAGTTAGGTATTGGTTGCTTAGTACCGAAGGGTCGCCCCAGATGTTTAGGTTACCTTTGCGAGACTGTGCTTCAGGGCTCAATAAAAAGTTTATCGCAACTTGTGCACCAGCACTGGCATTTGCGTTCCAAGGAATCGCTAAAAAGTGGATATTTGAGAGTGCTCCTGCGTCCATTGCGTACGCTTTGGTGCTCTCTGCAAGATTACCGCTCGACTGCGCAGAGAAAACCGCGTTCGGGTTAAAGGTAATCGCCAGGTCAGTCTGACCATCATCTAGTAGCTGAAGGGTTTCTGCTGTACCGCCTGGAAACTGCTTACCACCGCGCCAAGCGACTTTATGGAACTCATCTAGATAAGACCACAGCGGTTGAGTGACTTGTTCAAACGTGTCATCGGTAACTGGTTGTTGCAGCTCAGGGGCGTTGTTAGACAGTTCAATGAGTAATGCTTTGATAAAGCTTGTGCCATGAAACTCTGGTGGTCGAGGGTAAGTCAGGCGATTCGGGAACGCTTTTGCATAGCTCAGCATTTCTGAGAATGATTTTGGAGGGTTATGGAGGGTTTGCTCGTCATGGATAAACACTAATTGTCCTACTCCCCAAGGTGCTTCTAGACCTTCTGTTGGCTCGGAGAAGTCCACATCAATTGGTAGAGATTTATCCACATATTGCCAGCTTGGCAAACCTTCGACAAAAGGACCAAATAGCAATTGGTTATCCTTCATTGATTTGAAGTTTTCGCCATTGATCCAAACCATATCAACACTACCACCGCTGTTTTTGCCTGCCGCTTTTTCTGCGATAAGTCGAGTAGTGGTCTCAGAAATATCAGTTACTTTAACGTGGTTTAGCGTCACGTTATAACGTGATTTTAGCTCTCTACTCGCCCACTGTATGTAGCGATTAATTTCTTGGCTCCCGCCCCAAGCATGAAAGTAGACGGATTGCCCGTCGGCTTGTTGTTCGATTTTTTGCCATTCGCTATTCACTGATGAATCGGCAAAAGAAGGTGTCGCAAAAGTCGTGGCTAAAATGCCAATGCTGCTGAGTAGCTTTTTCATATCTATTCCGTGTTATGTCTTTTGGTGCTTGCTTTCGTTTCTATTGACGTTTTCGCAAGTCGTTCCGCTCTGTTACAAGGATAGTAATTCATCTCTCTCTATTATCAATGCCAATCCCAAACGGAATCACTCATTGATTCAAAGAATTACTCTCAATGTGAAGCAAAACGAAGAAAGGACAAATTTGGTGTCATTTTAGGAGCGGACCGTTTGTTTGAGGATATTCTTTCAAGTAATTGAAAATTATTGTCCCCAGAGATATGAATAGGTTGTTTTACAGAGCAAAATTGATGTTTAAAGCATGGAATTGAGGGCGAAAAGAGAAAGAAAGTTAGCCATTTAAATGACTTTGGCATGCATGACTAACGATTCATCGATATAAAAAAAGCAGCCGTTTGGCTGCTTTAAGATACTATCTGGTTTACTTAGTTGGGATTAGTTTACCCAGTCACGTAGTGTAAACGTCAATTCGTGATCGGCACTTTTCAGAACAAGACCATCTGTAGTTAGCGTGATATCGCTCCAGTTAGATAGTGTTTGTGTCATTGCGTTTTCGATCTTCATTTGATCTTCCATACACATCTTCATGGTCATGCCCATTTTTTCGATGCGTAGTTGGTTGTTTTTCAGCTCGGCTTGACCGAAGAAGTTGTTACAACCTGCGTTGCCGTTTGCGGTTAGATTTTCACCGATTTCTAGGCGAGCCGCTTTTTGGTGTTCGTCTAGAACGATATTTTTGCCATCAACTTGAACAAGTTCCCAGTTGTGGTGCTGCAAATCTTGAGCCGTTATTTCTTTCACATTATCACCGTTGCTAGCACAAGCAGTCATAAGAACAGGGAGAGAGATTGCTGTAACTAACGTTTTTAGGCTAAGCTTCATTTTATAGACTCCGTTTTTATAAACGCGGTAAGTATAAGTAATAAAACACTGTTTTTGTCAGCATAAGGTTATGGTTTCGTATGTTTTTGACATAACGAAGTATATAGCAAGTTTTGTTGCTGACTAATCTTCTCATTATTTAAACTAGGCCAATACGCCCTAATATGGAAAGAGCGGTTTTAGTATGGAGCAACTGGAGTTTTTTACTGTCCCAAGCCCTTGTGTTGGAGTATGTACCTCTGATGAAAAAGGGTATTGCAAGGGGTGTATGAGAAAGAGAGAGGAAAGGTTTAATTGGCTTAACTTAACCCCCGCTCAGCAGTTGCACGTTATTAAGTTGTGTCGTCAAAGGTACAGAAGAAAGATGTTGGCGGGGAAGACGAAGCCAGAACAGCTTCAAGATGAGTCATCGCCTCAACAAGACTTATTCTAGAACTCTTGTTCAATCAATGGGTTTACGCTTTCGGTTCTGATTAGGCTTTTACATATTCCCGGTCCGACAAGGTGTCCTTTAAGAACCGGGAATCTCCTATCCATTTTCCCTATAGAGCGGTAATTGGCGTTATTTCATCGACCAACGGTCGCTAACCCAGCCTCCCGCTTGTTCGTCGAAGTGATTTCCTGAAAATCGATGATTGAATTCAACATCTAATTTACTTGTTGGGCGTTCATCCATCAGTTGATGAATATATCTCGCCATAGGATCCGTACAAGCTTCACGCTCTCTACGGGTAACTACTTCTTTGATCATTTGGAGTCTGTAGCTATTGCTGGCTCGTTTCATTTTTGACCTCCAGAACTCGATGGCAGCAGTTTGAACACATTGACGTCCAGATCGCTGCTCATTAGTGTGCGCGTGGAGGCACATCACCATCGTTTGAAGTCCAAAGACAAATTGTTTGAGAGCAGTGTTTGTAACGCCATTCACATCTTTCTCAGAATCATTGACTGTGCGATTGAAAATGTTTCGCGAAATTTAGCCGATGAACCTGCATATTTAAAAGACCTTATCAAACATAGAAGCCCAACACAGGGGCGTCAATAACACAAATGAACAATTTTTGAACATATTGTGAAGGTGGAGAGTTTTCAGTAATTTATCGAAAATAAAAAACCGAAGCACAAAGCTTCGGTTTTAAGGAAAGCCCTGACGAAATTGCTTGTAAAAGCTCTTAGCGCCAGGGGTAAGGTGTTGAGTATTAGCTACCAGTTGCAGGACAACCTTTTACTGGTTGGCCATTACTGAAGTACTTGATGTTCTCTAAGTTCTTGTTGTAGTTATCCGCAGAGATTTGTGGGTTGTTTACGAAGAACTCGCGCAAAACGTATGCATCGGTTAGCTGTGTAGATTGAACATCGATGATTGGATAGTTATCGCCACCAGCAGCACTGAAGCTGATTACAGAGAATGTGTACGTTGCGTCTAGATCGAAGCCTTTATTGTTAATATCGGTAATGGTTACTGAGCCAGCATCACAATTTACATCTAAAGTGATGTTATCTAGTTGAGCGTAAGCACCAGACCCTGCAGATTTCGTCGCAACCACGTCTAGGTATTCTTTAACTTCTTTACCTGTCATAGTTGCTTTAGTCACGAAGTTACCGAATGGCTGAACCGTTAGTACGTCACGGTAAGTGATATCACCATCTTGGATTGAATCACGCACGCCGCCAGAGTTCATCACACCAAAGTCAGCATTTACCGTTTTGTAAGTACGGTATGCCTCGCCGAGTAGGTGACCTAGGTTAGTTTGTTGAGAGCGAACTACGTTACGATCACCTTCTAACTTACCCGTCGTATTAGAAATCTTCTCATCTAATAACTCTTGACCTTGTTGTTGGTATGGCAGTAGTAACGCTTTTACTGTTGCATCTTGTTGAATTCGTTCACCGATAACTTCATCGTTTTCGTCTAGAAGGTTTACAGGAATCAGTGCGTAGTTCGCTAAGTGAAGCTTGCCGTCGTAGTATTCGAAGTCTGCACGACCCACATATTTACCCCACTCATGCGCTTGCATAATCCAAGTGCCTTTTTGTTGGTCTGGGGCACAATCATCCCCAGGTTTGAAATCAGCATACTCATTGGTACCTGGTTCCATACATACAGGGTTTTGCGAGTGACCACCGATGATAGCGTTTAGCTGTCCTTCTTCAAGAGAGCGAGCGAGTTTAACGTCACCTGGTGCTTCACTACCGTTTTTGCCATCTTCGTAGTGACCCATGTGCGTCGTTGCAAATACTAGGTCTACCTTTTCGTTCTCTTCGATTTCCTTCAGTACCTTTTTGATTTCTACTTGAGGGTCTTCGAAGTGGATGTTTGATACGTTGTCTGGATTGACTAGCTTCGCAGTGTCTTGCGTTGTTAGACCAATAACAGCGATCTTAAGGCCGTTGATAGTAAATACTTTGTAAGGGTCGAAGTAACGCTCGTTTGTATCTTTTTTATAGATATTCGCAGCCAGCATAGGGAAGTCAGCTAGCTCGGCTTGCATATCGAGAATATCTAGTGAGTTATCAAATTCGTGGTTACCGACAGCCATTGCATCGTAACCAAGTAGGTTCATCCCTACGAAGTCTGGAACCGCATCTTGCATGTCTGATTCTGGTACACCGGTATTAATATCACCGCCAGATAGCAGAATGGTTTCACCGCCTTTTGCTTCGACTTCTGCGCGGATAGATTCGATTAAAGTGTGACGCGCAGCCATGCCGTATTCGCCGTCGCTGTTATGCCAAAAGCGACCATGGTTATCGTTAGTGTGGAGAACGGTGAACTTAGTACAAGAATCTGCAGTCTCGCAGGTTACTGGAGAATTGTCGCTGTCTGAGCCGCATCCTGCTAGCGCAGCGCCCACTGCCACTACCAAAAGAGATTTGGAAAACTTCATAAGGGATCCTTTCTTTGTGATTTTGTTATTGTTACGGCGTGAAATATACGGAATTAATGTGAAACTTTAGTGATCTATCTCTTATTTATACTTCTATCGGAGAAATGAATTAATAAGCCTGCAAACTACGTCTATAAATAAACAGAATTGGTATTTAGTATTTATTTTGTATCGCTAGCTCTATTTTTTGTGAGGTAGTTAATTGAATGTGTGTTGTTTGTGTGAATCAATGCGCATTTTTGCGAAGTATTACGCTGATTTTGGTGATTATTTTGCCAAGTTTATGTTTTTCCTAATAGGTATGACACAAATCGTTATAAATTTTCGCTCTAATGATGAGGGGCTCGGTTTGTATGCATAATGAACAGCACAGAGCTTAAACTCATTTGATCATGGCTTTATTCTGCCAAACTCTATCAAAAATTGTATTTATCTCTTTACTATAATTGCGATCGTTTAGAAACCTTATGCTTTAGGCATCGTTTATTTATCCTCATCCGATACCTTATCGTGCTTATTCCGCATTTGACACTCGAGTGTTTAAACAAATAGATTCAACCTAATGAGTCAAAATGAAAAGTAAATAATGGATCGTTCTTCTTCGAATATTATGATGTGAACTATCATTTAATTAATGAAAATGAAATAGATTAATGTAAAGCGTTGCGACTGTAGCCGTTATCTTTGAGCTTTGGTTTAAAGGGTAGGGTTAAAAGAATTTGTAAGTGGTGAACGCTAATAAAGGATGCTTATGAGATACACAGTAAGGGACGCACTCAAAAAGGAAGCAGCCCAAATCGCCAAGATACACGTTGATTCTTGGCTGGTGGCGTATAAAGGATTAATGCCAAAGAGCTACATAGAGCAGTTTACGATTGAGCGTCGAGAAAGGATGTGGGCACGAGTGATGACGGAGCAACTGGCCCAATTGATCGTAGTTGAGAGGCAAGGAGAAATTGTTGGCTTTTTAAGTTACGAGTTACCTAACCACACCAGCGAAGATAAAACGGCATTAGTGACATGTTGCTACGTTACGCCGCTACATTATGGGCAAGGAGCAGGACGTGCACTGTTAGATGAGTTAGAGACACGTTTGCTCTCTACGTCAGTTATGCAGATCAGTTTGAAAGCACTGGATACTAATCAACAGGGGCTTAACTTTTACAAGAAGTGTGGTTTTGTGCGTACTGGAGAGGAAGAGTCGGAAGTGATTGAGAGTATGACGCTGACCGATCTCACTTTAGTGAAGTATATTGCCCGCTCATAAATCAAATGCTATATGCTAAATATAGTAAAACCCCGGAGGTGGTAAGACTCCGGGGTTTTGAAATTTTTTAGATGTCTCGGTTGGTAAGTCCGATTATCTTTTATGCAAAAGGTTTGGATTTAATCCGATTAATTCCTTGGTAGGGAATTAGATGCGGATGAAGTCCATGTGTTCAACTTTTGGCTTGAACGCGTGACGTTGAACGTCTTGTGGCTTAACTTTAACTTCTTTGCCATCGATAACTAGAACGATACCTTCGTAGAATTCAGGCTTGTCCATTTGGTTTACGATGTCGTCGTGGTTAAGAACGATAGCTACTGCTGCTTCTTCACCGCCGTATACAACTGCAGGGAATTTGCCAGCGTGACGTAGGCGGCGGCTCGCACCTTTACCTAGTTCAGTACGTACTACTGCTTCGAATTTCATAGTATTTACTCTCAAATTAGTAAAAATCAAATGTTCACAATCAACAATGCGACCTTGTTGTTCGTGGTAAAGCTTGAAACAGGAACTGTTCAAGCGAGCGCGGATACTATCATTCCAATTATAAATGGGCAACCCAAATCGTATCCAAATCAACAAAAAGGTATGATTTAGCGGGGTGGAAGGCTATCCCTTTTAACGCTTTGCTTGGATTTTGTTCACATCGACTTCATTTCATCGGTTTACTGATCATGGTCCGAAAAACAAAGTTTATGTGTTATATGCTTTATGTTCGGCTGAGATGTAAGACTAAAGATGCTTTTAATCCACCTAAAGCGCTTGTATCCAATGTTAATTGACCTCGGTAACTGTGTGCCATTTCACTGACTATGTTTAGACCAAGACCTGAGCCAGGGGTTGTTTCATCCAATCTAACTCCTCTCTTGATTACTTGACTCAGTTTCTCTTTAGGGATGCCTGGCCCATCATCTTCAATAATGATGTGTATATTTTCCTTATCCTGAGAGGAGTGCACACGAATCATGCTGTTGGCCCACTTATAGCCATTTTCTAGCAAGTTACCTAGCATTTCATCGAGATCGGTCTGCTCTACTGCTACATTCAGCTCTGAATCAAGTTCATTAATTAAGGTAATGCTTCGGCTCGCATACACTTTATCAAACGCCATTGAGATAGCATCCACACGATCTGCTGGGTTCGACTTCACTGATAATATGTTCATCGATCCGGCCATACGGGCACGACCCAAATGGTAATCGATATGGTCTTGTATTTGATTGATTGGAGCTCTGAGACGGGATTGTGCCTCAGGTTCTAACGTCTGAACTTCATTTTTTAGAACAGAAAGTGGCGTTTTAAGTGCATGAGATAGGTTACCTGCATGATTGCGAGCTCTCTCTAGTAATTCTTGGTAATGGAACAGCAGAGCGTTGAGGTCGAAGATTAGAGGAGAAATCTCTTTTGGGTAGGTTTCTTCTAGACTCTTTTTATTACCAGACTTCAGCTCGGCTAATTCTTTTTGTAGCTTTGTAAGCGGACTCAATGACCAAGCAATTTGCAGTAAAATGACGGTAAGTACGCCCGCGAATAATAAACCCAAAATAAGCCAAAGTTGGCCGATTAACGTTTGAAGGGTATTTTTAATGGGCTCTTCGTCAATACCAATAATAATGTGAATAGGACCATCGTAATCAGGAAGATACAGTGCTTTTTCTAGCGTAATTAGTTTTTCGCCTCTTGCTCCATACGCATCTTTATCCAAACCTTTGTATTCGATTTTTTTGTCCCACAACGAACGAGAACGTTCGAGGCTTGCCTCTGTAGAGGCACTCCAATACAAACCACTGTAAGGTCGGTTAAATCGAGGGTCTGATAGCTGAGCTGCGAGTGAAAGATGCCCGGTGTTATCGACTTCTAACTGTGCGGCGACTTCATCCATAAAAATGCTGAGCTGTGAGCGAGTGTCATCAACCATATAGTTGTAGACCTGCGTCGGTATCGTCACACCAGCGGCGAGGATCATTGCCGTTAACCAAACGATCGCCGCTAAAACGAGGCGACTTTTGATACTCAGTCGTTTTATTGCGTTCAACGGTAGCCTGTTTCTATTCGGCATTTAATTGGTATCCCAACCCTCGGACAGTTTTGATGATCTTTGGTGCGATTTTTTTGCGAATTCGGCCGATAAAAACTTCGATTGTGTTGGAGTCACGATCAAAGTCTTGTTTGTAAATGTGCTCGACGAGTTCGGTTCGAGAAATCACTTTTTCCGGGTTATGCATAAAGTAAGCGACCACTTTATACTCTAGCGCCGTCAAGCTTACCGCTTGACCTTGCCACATGACTTTAGAAGTGCGTGTATCCAAGCTCAAGTCGCCAATTTGCATCACAGGAGAGGCATTACCAGAGGCTCTTCGCAGCTGTGCACGAATACGAGCGATAAGCTCAACCATTTCAAATGGTTTAGTTAGGTAATCGTCTGCACCTGCGTTTAAGCCTTCAACTCGCTGCGTTAGGGTGTCGCGAGCGCTTAAAATCACGACAGGAGTATTAATGTTTTCATCTCTGATGCCTTTTAGGACGGTAAGACCGTCCAGTTTTGGCAAGCCGAGGTCAAGAACAATGGCGTCCCATTCTTCCGAAGTCGCGCGATACAGAGCGTCTATGCCATCTTGGGACAATTCTGGTACCCAGCCGGTACTTTCTAATGTTTCGATGATTTGCTCGCCTAAACGAGGATCATCTTCAACAACAAGTATTTTCATATTGATGATTCTTATTATGTTTGGATTTTTATCGAAGTAAGTTACGCATCGTGTCTGGATTACGCATTAGACAAGTTTAGTTGTTTTGCGGCTTTAACGCTTTGTTAAAGCTGCGACCTTTGATCTCAAGCATTTCCAGCGTGGCGGCGTCGTACTCAACTTTCAGGACGCTATTGTTGTACAGAATTTTCAATTCATACACCCAAGCATCATCATCTTCTTCAAGCTCGACCTTGATGATGCGGCCGTATAAGTCGTTTTCTACTGCGGCGTAAAGTTCCGAAAATGGTCGTATATATCCTTGTTGAACCGCGCGATAGACCTCATCTTGATCTTCATCGAATTCGATGCGTGTTCCTGGCTTTTCGACATCTTGCACGATGGCGTGGCCATTTTGTGATGTGTACTCGTTGTCATGCTTGGCAAAACTTGGTGCACACATGAATGTCGCAATAAGGCCGAAAAGTAACGCAGAATGTAGAGAAGTCGTTGCTTTATACATAGTCAAACCTTTTCTGGAGCGTTAGCCGCAGTATATCGGATATAGATGAACAGAGAGTGAATCAGCTAATTAAGTTTTGCCATGTGTTGTGGATGTTATTTCAACTCATCTTCAAAAATTTTATCTCGCAGCTTCCAAAAGCGACCAGATTTTCTAGCAATAACAAACTGAGGCAAACGGAAACGATGTTGATTAGCGACAACGCGTGTCGGTGAAGCCTCTTCAAAAGGGCGATGCTTGTCTGCTAAGTGGGGGCGTACGAACTGATCTTTAAACGTTTGTTTTTGTTTTTTGGTACTCAATGACCAAAACTCATGAACTAACGCATTGCCTTCGCCTTGGTATGGTTCACCAGAATACGTCACCTTTAGCTGAGATTTACCATCACTGGACTTAAATACAGATAGGTCCATTTCTGTGCATTCAAAGATTAATGCATCTTTGAGATTAAGGGCTTCTTTTAGCTTTTTATCTGGGTCAACGAGCGTCGCGTCACACTCATGACAAATTCGTGCAGCGATATCGTTGTCCGCACCACATTCACCGCAGTATTTGGCACGAAAACGGTAGCCACAGTGTTCACGTTCGCCTGTGTCTTCATCTTCAAAGTAACCTTGGCAACGTCTGCCAAAATGTTCAACCAAGAAACCGTTACTATCCAACTTGCCCCAGAAGTTGTTATTGAATCCGCAAGCCGGGCAAGGAATCGTGATAATTTCACTGTCAGAGTCTGGTTTGGGATCACCGACTTCAGGTTGGTATAAATCGTAGCTGTTGCCTGCGTAATCAAGCACTAAACATTCTGATTTTCCGTCTGATAAGCGTAATCCTCGTCCTACTATCTGTTGGTACAGACTGACTGACTCTGTTGGTCGCAAAATCGCGATTAAATCGACATGCGGCGCATCAAACCCGGTTGTCAGTACCGAAACATTGACTAAGTATTTTATTTGACGATTCTTGAACGCTTGGATGATCGCATCGCGCTCCGGCGTAGGTGTATCACCAATGACGATTTCAGTTTCGCCTTCTGGCAATAAACTGTGTATCTCCTGTGCGTGTCGAACAGTTGCAGCGAAGATCATGACACCTTGACGCTCTTTCGCATATTGCATGATTTGCTCAACAATTTGTGGAGTCGCACGTTTGGCTTTATCGATCACCATGTCCATTTCTGCTTCTTTGTAGCGTCCGGTGTTAGCGGGCTTCAGCTGAGAGAAGTCGTAAGACAAAACGGGCGCATCCATCATGCGGGCTGGAGTGAGGAAGTTTTCGTCGAGCAAGTAACGGATCGGCAGTTCGAAAATACAATCGCGGAAGAATCGAGGCTCTTCGGTTCGCACTTGACCTCGGGTGTGATACTGATAAATCCAGCCCATTCCTAAACGATAGGGCGTTGCAGTTAGTCCTAGCACCTTAATGCCAGGGTTCAGTTCTCGTAAGTGAGTAATAACTTTTTGGTAGCTGCTGTTTTTGTCATCTGGCACACGATGGCACTCATCAATAACGAGCAGAGAAAACTGGTTTTTGAACGAATCTAAGTTACGTACGACCGATTGAACCGAAGCAAACACGACTTGCTGGTCAGTTTCTTTTCGTCCCAATCCTGCTGAGAAGATGGAACCTTTTAAACCATAACCTTCATACTTTGCGTGGTTTTGCTCGACCAGTTCTTTTACGTGGGCGAGGACTAACACTCGTCCTTTCGCAAGGCGAGCAAGTTCTGCGATCACCAAGCTTTTTCCTGCACCGGTTGGCAGCACGATCACTGCTGGTGTCGAGTGTTTACGAAAGTAATGAATAACGGCTTTAACCGAGTCGGCTTGATAAGGACGAAGTGTGTACATGAAAATATGTGAAATTGCTCAACTATTCGAACGAGGAACGCTATAATACCTGACTTTTATACCCAAGTGACCTTTAAACCAAGATTTAGAGATCACTTGGGTATAATTCAATGAGGTATTCATGCGTTTAGATAAATATTTGTGTGACGCTCTGGGTGCAACACGCAAACAGGCAACAAAGATCATCAAAAGTGGAGACATCACCGTTGACGGTGAGGTTCAAAAAAGTGGTGCATTTAAAGTACCTAAAGGTGCGGAAGTGATGTGGGAAGACCGTGTTATTGGTGCTCCTGGTCCTCGTTACATTATGTTGTATAAGCCTGCTGACTTTGTTTGTTCACATGAAGATGGCTACAACCAAACTGCATTCGCATTGCTTGATGAGCCTAAAATTGAAAACCTTCACTTTGCGGGCCGATTAGATGTCGACACAACTGGTTTAGTGTTGATTACGGATGATGGTAAGTGGTCTCACCGTATTACCTCACCTAAGCATAAGTGTGAGAAAACGTACCGTGTTTGGCTCGTCGATGCTATTCAGCCTGATTATGCGGAAAAGCTCGAACAAGGCATCATTTTGCGCAATGAATCAGAAGCAACATTGCCTGCTCGTTTGGAAATCGTGAACGAGGCCGAGAATGAAGTATTGTTAACTATCGTGGAAGGTAAGTATCACCAAGTGAAACGTATGTTCGCGGCGTTAGGAAATAAAGTTGAGTACTTACATCGTGAGCGTATTGGTTCTATCGAACTTGATGAGGCACTAGAACCAGGTGATTATCGCTACCTCACGCAAGAAGAAATTGATTCTATTTGGAATTAATTGTCGGCATGGGAAATTCTTTAGTTCCTAATAGGAACTAGTCTTTTGGTAGGAATTGGCTCAAAATAAATTTTCCTACCAAAATTAGTGCCTAGACAATTCCGGTGTGCTTACTCATCTCAGTGATACGCCTTTGCATTTAGCTGAGGCATGCATACTCTTATTGCAAAGCCTTCGGCTACGGTGAATGGAATGATGGTGTCAACGCCATCATTTTTACTGCATTGTGTTTGTTTCCCATAAACACATTTCGCTTTCACATGCTTTTCTATGTCGAGTTCGTCAAGGTCACACCTTGGTACATATTTGCCCTTATGATTCTCGAACGTTGGATAGAACAGGTTTTTGGCTTCTACATTCAGCGATATGAGAACTGTCCGTTATTTTCACTTTGTTCTGCAAGTATTGACGGTAGGGCTCCAACAAGAGGTAAAAGAATGACAGAAAAAGCTCAAAGTGCTCCGCAATCCCAAATCAGTTTTCTATTGTTTCTGGTACTAGGAGCGATTGGTGCTTTGACGCCTTTGGCGATCGATATGTATTTGCCTGCGATGCCGACAATTGCGAAAGATTTGGGGGTCGCGCCTGGCGCGGTTCAGATTACGTTGACGGCTTATACCGCGGGTTTTGCGATCGGCCAGTTAATTCACGGGCCGCTCGCCGATAGTTTTGGCCGTAGACCTGTGTTGATTTTAGGCGTACTTTTCTTCGGCTTGGCTGCCGTTGTGAGTGCGACAACAAATGGCATTGATGCGCTGACCTATGTACGTACGGCACAAGGTTTTGCTGGCGCGGCAGCGGCGGTCATTATCCAAGCCGTCGTGCGTGACATGTTTGACCGTGAAGACTTTGCACGCGCAATGTCCTTCGTTACTCTGGTCATTACTATTGCGCCGTTGGTGGCACCGATGATCGGTGGCCATCTCGCGATTTGGTTTGGTTGGCGTTCCATTTTTTGGGTACTAGCTATTTTCGCTGTAGTTGTGATTTTTCTCGTACTTTGGAAAATCCCTGAAACGTTACAGCCTGAAAATCGTCAGCCTCTTCGTTTCCGCACGACGCTGAGAAACTACGCCAGATTATGCTCCAATCCTGAAGCGATCGGTTTGATGCTCTCAGGTGCGTTTTCATTTTCCGGAATGTTTGCATTTTTGACGGCGGGTTCGTTTGTTTATATTGATTTATATGGTGTTCGACCAGACCACTTTGGTTACCTATTTGGTTTGAACATTGTGGCGATGATCATCATGACCAGTATTAATGGTCGCTTGGTGAAGAAAGTTGGTTCCCATGCCATGCTTCGTTTTGGGTTGTTCGTGCAACTTTTGGCGGGGATTGGTTTATTCGTAAGTTGGTTAATGGACTTCGGATTATGGGGCATTGTGCCTTTTGTTGTGCTGTTTATCGGTACATTGTCGACGATAGGTAGTAACGCGATGGCGCTGCTTTTAAGTGGTTACCCATCAATGGCGGGTACGGCGTCGTCTCTAGCGGGGACATTAAGATTCGGTATCGGTTCATTGGTTGGTGCGCTGGTGGCATCACTGCCCGGAAATGTTGCTTGGCCGATGATCATCGTGATGTTTGCTTGTTCTGTGCTTTCAGCACTGCTTTATTGGACTTTAGGAAGAAAGGCGTAATGTCGAATTACACCAAAGAAATTCAAAACTTGGTTAACTCAGCACTTGAAGAGTTAGATCAAGAGCATCGCTCAGGTAAGTTAGCCAATGCCCCTGTTGCGAATAACCATTATTTAGTGCGTTGGGTAACAAAGGCGCTAAAATCACAACGTTTCGGACGTACGGTGGGCGATGACTTAACGCGTTGGCAAAAAGCCGGTCGCTCAAAGGGGAACGATGCTGGTTTGTTGTTTATCTTTAAACGTATTTCCGCTTTTTATGCGCAATTCTTCCCTGAAGGTGAAGACTCCAAAGTGTTCAAAGATTCAGATATTGAGTCTTTTCTTGATTTGATGGAGCAAGCAGGCTGGGAAGTCTCAACGTCTGAGCAACTGATTGGGTGCGGCAAAGTACAAATCTTCACTGAAGGTCAAAACTCTTTAGCGTTATGTGCAGACCAATGCGAAAGCTGTTTTGATGGCGAGTTGCTCGTAAAGCCAATGAGTTGGTTTGTGCGTGGCAATCATGCTGAGTTTGTTGAGAAAGCAGCGCAAGCGGGCTTTATGGTTCATAAGGTAACAGACTACAAATCGATGGTGAAATACCATGGCGAGTACCTTATTTTTCCAGCAAACGAAGGCAACCAGTTAGCCGAAATTCCACTCTCGTTCAAAGCTGACTAAAGTGACATTTTGAGTGTTTAGAAGCCCCTGTTATTGGGGCTTTTTGTTTTCTAAACGGTTTGCTTCTTTCGCGATGGCTTTGACCATGCCTTTAAATATGAAGAGATGGGCTGGCATCATTGCAAACCAATAAAGCAGCCCAAGAAACCCTTGCGGGTGCCACCAGGCGGTAATATCCAGCTCTCGTTCGTCACCGAGATCTTTGATGGTAATTTCTAAACGCCCAAGGCCTGGGCCTTTCATACCAAAAAACAGTGAAAGAAACTGATTGTTATCGCAGCGAATCACTTTCCAAGAGTCAATAAAATCACCGACTTTAAGCTCTGGTCCAGGAGGAGAAACGCGAATCGGTTTTCCGCCACCAAAAAAGATATCGAGCCATTCACGTGTACGCCACAAGATGTTGGCAAAGTAATAGCCTTTTTCGCGACTCCCGATCTTTTGCGCCACTTTCCATAATGCCGCAGCGGAGGCATGAGTTTTAATGCTCGCTCCAGCTTGTTTTGGGTAATAGCCATATCCTGGTTGCCATCGACGAAGCGCTGCGGGTTCAAACCCCCAGACATTACTGCGTACAAATGTGCCTTCATCTTGAATGGTATCAGTTACCGCTTGCTCGTAGCTGATCAGCGTTTGAGGAAATCGTTCTTCAATCGCTTTGGAGTCTGCAATGTAGTCGTGCTCTAAGCCCGCAAGTAATGCTTTACCGATACTAGTTGGCACTGAGGTAACTAAACCTAGCCAGTACGATGCCATTTTCGGAGTAAGTAGCGGGGTCGACCACAGCCGATACGGCTTGTTCGTGATTCGGCAAATGACTTTGAACTGTTCGCGGTAGCTAAGTGTATCTGGCCCACCAACTTCATAAATTTGACTTTCTTCTGGAGAGGGGGCTTCTGCTAACTTCAACAAATAGTGGTTGAGATTGGGCAAGGCAATAGGGTTCGCTTTTGAGTCGACCCATTTAGGCGCGGTCAAAATAGGTAAGTTGTAGACAAAGTCACGCATGATTTCGAAAGCGGCAGAGCCGGGGCCGATGATAACGCCAGCACGCAATTCAGTTACTGGAATACCAGACTGTCGAATTATTTTTCCCGTGGCTTTACGAGCGGCTAAATGGCGAGAGTTTCCGGTTTGAGGTTGAATGGCGCTCAAATAGATAACATGCTCGACGGAGCTTTGTTCCAACGCAAATTTGAAGTTCAAAGCAAGGTTTAGTTCGTACTCAACAAAGTCATCACCTTGAGCCATCCCGTGCACGAGAAAAAATACTAAATCAAAATCGTTCACTACAGCCTTCGTGGTCTCTGCGTCAGCCAAGTCGAGATACCTTAACGTTAAATTAGGGTGAGGCTGAGTTCTTGACTCTAAATAATCAATATGTCGCGCCGCTGCTGTGACGGCGTAACCTTTATCTAAAAGTAACGGAAGAAGTTGAGAGCCAATGTAACCCGAGGCGCCTAGCACCAACACCTTTTTCATTATCTGTCCTTTTATCGTTGGTGGAATAAACACCACAGAGTATAATCATGAGACACTTTCCCCATTCTATCAATAAGTTGTCGTTGGAGCGCTTGTGACTTTTCTTTCTCAACTCTCAATACACGCAGATAAAGCATTCTTACGTCGTTTATTTGCAATCGCGTTACCAATTACACTGCAAAGCATGATGTTTTCAAGCCGAAGCCTCGTCGATGTTCTTATGCTTGGTCAACTTGGTGAAGCTGAAATTGCCGCAGTTGGAGTTGCTGCGCGCGCGACTTTCGTCACCACCATCATGTTAGTTGGGGTGACAACGGGCGGTGCGTTGTTAACCGCTCAATATTGGGGGGCTGGCGATAAAGTTGGGGTGCGTCGCAGTACCGCTTTAACATGGATGATCGCAATGATGTTTGCTGCGATTGCTGTTGCTTTGTTTGTTGTTTTTCCACAACTCATCATGAGCTTGACTACCGATTCACAAGAAGTGATTGAATTAGGGGCCAGCTATCTCATTATTTCGTCGGTTAGCATGTTTGCTGTTGCATGTGTGGCCAGTATGTCGGTGGGCCTAAGGGCGATGCACCAACCAGGCCTAAGCACTTTTTTTAGTGGTATAGGCATTTTATCTAATGTTTTTCTTAACTGGGTTTTAATTTTTGGTCAATTAGGCTTTCCTGCTCTGGGTATTACGGGAGCAGCGATCGCAACGGTAATCAGTGGCGCGATCGAAGTAGGTTGCTTGTTTGGTTATCTATGGTTGAAAAAACACATAATCGCATTTGGTTGGGATGATATACGCGCAGGATTGGTCTTAGATAAAATTACGCGTTTCTTGAGCCTCTCTTTGCCAACCACATTTAACTTCTTGGCGTGGGCTGGTGGGCTGTTTGCTTATCACGCCATCATGGGGCAAGCAGGCGTACAAGGTTTGGCGGCACTTTCCGTAATGACACCTGTTGAGTCGATCGCATTGGCGATGATGATTGGCTTATCGAATGCGGCTGCAGTTCTAGTCGGGAACCAGCTCGGCGCTCGTAATTTTGAACCCGTTTATTATCAAGCATGGGCTACGGTCATTTTGAATGTGCTTATCGCATTTGTGGTCGCCATCTTGTTGATAGTGTCAAATCAATGGATCCTTAATGCGTTTAGTGCACTGACAACAGACACTCGCGAGCTAGCTGAACAGTTTATGGTGATTCTAGCGTTGGGTGTCGTGTTACGCTCGGTGCCGATGATGGCGATTGTTGGTGTATTACGCGCGGGCGGTGATGTTAAGTTTTGTTTGTATCAAGACATCTTGGCGCAGTGGGTGATCGGGATTCCACTCGCAGCATTTGCAGCGATTTATCTCAATTGGGACCCACAATGGGTTTACTTACTCTTTTTGACGGAAGAAGTTGTGAAGTGGGCGATTTGCTTGCCAAGAATGGTTAGCCGAAAATGGATGAAAAACCTGATTGGCCAGTAAGGAGGAACAGAGTTTATTTTGGCTGCAAAAATCTGCTCAAAACGTCAACAAAATTAGCAACAGAAAGTGAATCGAGTTGCATTTGTACTTCCATAGTGTGATCAAGCATTCAAAATACTTTCTACTAACAGGATTTTAGTGTAGATTCTGATCCCAATTTTTAAACACCATCCGAGCGGCATAATCAATGTTAAAACTGTCAGACCTATGTAAAGGCTATGTAGACGGGGGAGAGTTTCACCCTGTATTACAAGGGGCAGAATTAACATTGCAGCAAGGCGACCAAGTTGCTCTGATGGGAGAAAGTGGTTCGGGTAAAAGTACTCTGCTGAATTTAATCGCCGGATTAGATACTGCTGACTCTGGTGAAGTGCAGTTTCCAAATTTTGCTATGCATGAAGCACCGGAGCATTTAAGAACCCTTTATCGCCGCAACAATATTGGTAATATCTTCCAACAATTCAATCTGCTTCCTACACTTAATATTGCCGACAATATTCGTTTTTGTCGTCAGTTAAAAGGTCTGCCGGAAGATAAAGAGTTGTGGCGTCAAATTCTTTCTGCTTTGGACTTAATGCCATTGCTAGGACGTTATCCGGAAGAGGCGTCTGGTGGTCAGCAACAACGTGCGGCGATTGCTCGCGCCCTTTATATGGAACCCAAAATCCTGCTTGCTGATGAGCCAACTGGTAGCCTAGACGAGCGAAACGCAGAAGCAGTAATGCGCTTATTAACGAGTCTCGCTCGCCAATTGGAGTGTACTTTGCTGTTAGTGACGCACAGTGAAAAAGTGGCCGCCCATATGGAAGGAAAGATTCGACTTCAAGGAGGGCAGCTACATGTTATGGCCCGTAGTTAAGGCACTACTCGGTCATTACCGTCGTTACCCTCTACAAATTATTCTTGTCTGGCTGGGATTAACTTTAGGCGTGTCCCTCCTTGTTGGTGTTACTTCTATCAACCAGCATGCAAAACAAAGTTATGCAACTGGGGAAAAACTTTTCTCTAATCCTTTGCCATACCGAATCCGAACGAAGCACTCTGCCAATAAAATTCCTCAAGGTTTCTATATTCAGTTACGTCGAGCTGGGTTTAACCAATGTGCACCGTTTGATGTGCTTCATCTAGATGCCAAGACCGATATGAGCCTGATGTTGGTGGGGATAGATCCTGTCGCGATGATCCCACTACAACAAGGAAAATCGCTAGGTGAGATGCCTGTTTTATCACTAATGAAGCCTCCTTATCCTATTCTTGTTAGTCAAGATTTGGCCGCTTACATGAGTTGGCAGGATGGGGACTTCATTGAGATGAATGACGGAAGCCGTCTTGGGCCTATTCAAGTAGATAAGGACAAGATGCTTTCGGGTACTCGGCTGGTTACTGATATATCGTTGTTGCGTATGCTCAAGCGGAGCTCAGGTTTGTCTGCGATTTCTTGTGGTGAAATGCCAGAGGAAAAGCTAATAGCACTGAAAAACATGCTGCCAAACGGAATGACGCTCGTTAGGAATACGCGTACAGAGCTTGAGTCGCTAACTAACGCATTCCATATGAATCTCACTGCGATGGGAATGCTGTCGTTTTTGGTCGGGTTGTTTATTTTTTATCAAGCGATGTCTCTGTCTTTCATCCAGCGACAACGTTTGGTAGGTATTTTGAGACAGACTGGTGTTAACGGAACACAGTTAGCGCAAGCTTTATTACTAGAGTTGTCTTTGCTCGTCTTTATTGCGTGGGCGTGTGGTAACTTTTTTGGCTTGATCTTAGCAAATGAACTTATCCCAGCAGTGTCTTCGAGCCTGAGTGATTTGTATGATGCCAACGTAGGCTTAACCATAGGATGGTCATGGCAATCTAGCTTATACAGTCTAATCATGGCAGCGATGGGTGCGTTGATATCGTGTCTGTGGCCATTAATCCGTTTGTTGAAGTCACAACCAATCCGCCTTTCTTCTCGACTGTCGCTAATGCGATTTGCTGGAAGAGAGTTCTCTTGGCAGGCGCTTGCGGCATGTGCGTTTTGTGTCGCTGCAATAGCGGTATATCAGGCGCCGAAAACACAAGAAACCGGCTTTGCTATTATTGCTCTGATGTTGGTTAGTGTGGCGTTGTTTATGCCATTTATTATGTGGCATATGTTCCAAAGTTTTTCTTATACCATGCGATGGGTTCGTGTCCGTTGGTTTTTTGCTGATGCAGCAGCCAGCATGAGCTATCGCGGTGTGGCTACGATGGCGTTTATGTTAGCGCTGGCGGCAAACATTGGTGTAGAAACAATGGTCGGAAGCTTTCGAGATACAACCGATAAGTGGCTAAATCAGCGATTAGCCGCTGATGTGTACATCTATCCGACCAACAATTCAGCCGCTAGGATGAGCGCATGGCTCCAGAATCAGCCAGAGGTGAACTCGGTTTGGTGGCGCTGGGAAAAAGATATGCCGACCGAGCACGGTGCTCTACAAGTTGTAAGTACGGGCTCTTCTGAAGGTGAGTTAGACTCACTTACCGTCAAGTTAGGTGTCCCAAATTACTGGTATCAACTGCACGCTACCAAGAGCTTAATGGTCAGTGAGTCGATGGCCTTGAAGCTGGATATCCGCCCTGGCGATTTCATTAACTTGCAAGAACCGCTTGGTGGTGATTGGCAAGTCGTAGGCGTTTACTACGATTATGGAAACCCATATAACCAGGTGATGATGTCGCACCGGAATTGGCTGTATGCATTTGCAGGTACGGGTAATGTTGGTCTTGGCGTAGTATTAAAAGATAACGTCAATGGAGAAGGGCTGAAAAATCGCTTAGAGAATGTATTCCGTCTCCCGCAAGATCGTGTGTTTGATAACGGTAATATTTATAGCCAAGCAATGAGAGTGTTTGATCATACCTTTGCGATAGCAGGAACCTTGGGCAATATCACGCTGATTATTGCCGTGTTTGGTTTATTCTTTGCGACGTTGGCAGGAGAACTTTCACGGCAGCGGCATTTTTCCTTATTAAGGTGCATGGGTGTGTCCGGAAAAGAACTTGTCGTATTAGGTGGTTTGCAGCTATTCGTCTTCGGAGCCATTTCTGCGATTATTGCAGTGCCGCTCGGCTTGGCGCTCGCACATTTGATCGTTGATATTATCATTAAGCAATCATTTGGCTGGTCTCTAGAGCTTCAAACGATTCCATGGGAGTATGCTCAAACCATTGCTTGGACGATGCTTGCCATCATGGTTGCTGGCGCATTGCCAGTTATTAGAATGATCAAAAGTACACCGATGAAGTCATTAAGGGACGCGTTGTAATGAAAAAAATGGGCTCTAAAAAACGCTTGTTGGTTTCAACGCTCATTGTTGTTACGTTCGCTTTTCTGACTGGGGCTGCTTTTTACTCAACTTTTTGGTTAGAGGCTACAGCAACACGAGAAAGCGAACTTGATTCTATCTTAACGCGTGAAAATCAAACGATTTTCGAGCCTGTACTACCTAATGAGCATGTCTCTTTACCCTCAGACTTTCGCTTTCATCCCGAGTATCAGCATGAATGGTGGCACTACTTTGCGAAACTAAAAGATGAGCAAGGCAAGATCTACAATGTTCAATGGAGCTATTTTAGGGTTGCGACGGACGAGCGAGAAACCAGCGGTTGGCAGAACCCTCAATTGTACATTTCACATGTTGTCGTCAGTCATGGCTCGCATGTATGGAAAGAGCAACGGGTAGCTAGAGGTGGGATAGGCCAAGCTGGTATGATCAATCGCCCTTTCAGGTTATGGATTGATAATTGGACTTGGCGATCACTCGGTGCGACGCCTTTCCCGGGCAACTTGAATGTGAATACTGATACGTTTGGACTTGAGCTCAATACCATGACAAGCGGCCCCTTTGTCGTGAATGGAGACAAAGGTTTCCAAGTTAAACATGCGTTGCAATCTGTTGCTTCTTTTAGCTTCAGTGCTCCATTTTTAAAAGTAAAAGGTAGCTTAAGCTTAAATGGTAAGCGATTCTCAGTGACGGGTTCTGCTTGGGCGCAAAAAGAATGGGGCAGCGGCTTAATTGGTGAGGGGCAACAAGGCTGGGATTGGTTTGTTTTCAATTTAGATGATGGTCGAGCATTAACTGTTAGCCGTTATCGTCACCATGGGCAAACACCGCACGTATTTGGCACGTTGTCGACACGCTCAGGTAAAGTCATCAACCTCTCAGACGATGATATCAGTATTAAACCAATGCAAGTGACCAGTTTATCCAATGGAAGAAGGTTACCTTTGCAGTGGATTATCAATATTCCGAAGCATCAAATTAATTTGACTACCCGCATTATCAAGTCAGATATGTGGCTACCCTTTGTAATACCTTACTGGGAAGGGCCTACTTTAGCCTCCGGCTCCAATGAGGCTTGGGGCTTTATGCAGCTGACAGGCTATTGAGTTGTGAAGAAAACCACCCCCTACGGGTGGTTTTTTAGTGCGCGAAGCTTCCTAGCTTTTTCTCAAAAGTACGGGGTTATCATGATGGTACAAGCCGTGTTATGCTGATTTTCTCATCATCTTGATAAATATTTGGTGCGACAAAAACAAATACGATCTCCGATCAAAATTGAGTGTCATGTTGGAAAATACGATGTATAGTAAACTTAACATCGAAAAAACCGAAGTTTATACTCTGAAGAAGCGATTATTCTAAAGTTTTCGACAGCTATACACTCTTATCACTCTTTGTTAATCGTTTATTAAGATAATAAATATAAGGACGAAACCATGAACGATGTCATTCGTGACTTTTTCAAAATGGAATCAGCAGGTGGTATTCTTCTCGTAATTGCAGCGGCAATTGCGATGACCATTGCTAACTCACCGCTGGGCGAAACTTATCAATCTGTACTGCATACTTATGTATTCGGTATGTCAGTTTCTCACTGGATTAATGACGGCCTAATGGCTGTTTTCTTCTTACTTATTGGCCTTGAAGTGAAGCGAGAGCTACTTGAAGGAGCGCTAAAATCAAAAGAAACCGCAATTTTCCCTGCTATTGCGGCGGTTGGTGGTATGTTAGCCCCTGCTCTTATTTACGTTGCGTTTAATGCTAACGACCCAGAGGCGGTTTCTGGCTGGGCCATTCCAGCTGCGACGGATATTGCATTTGCTCTAGGTATCATGGCGCTACTAGGTAAGCGCGTACCAGTAAGCCTTAAAGTGTTTTTGTTAGCTCTCGCTATTATCGACGATTTAGGCGTGGTTGTTATTATTGCACTGTTTTACACAGGTGATCTTTCTAGCATGGCGCTGCTTGTTGGCTTCATCATGACTGGTGTCCTGTTCATGTTGAATGCGAAGGAAGTAACGAAACTGACACCATACATGATAGTCGGCGCGATCTTATGGTTTGCGGTACTTAAATCTGGTGTTCACGCAACACTTGCAGGCGTAGTGATCGGCTTTGCTATTCCTCTTAAGGGTAAACAGGGCGAACATTCCCCACTTAAGCACATGGAGCACGCACTTCATCCATACGTGGCATTTGGTATCTTACCTCTATTCGCATTTGCAAATGCGGGGATTTCGCTAGAAGGCGTATCGATGTCAGGCCTAACTTCAATGCTGCCATTAGGTATTGCTTTGGGGCTACTGGTTGGTAAGCCTCTAGGTATCTTCACCTTTAGTTGGGCTGCTGTGAAAATGGGTGTAGCTAAGCTACCGGAAGGCATTAACTTCAAGCATATCTTTGCGGTCTCTGTGTTGTGTGGTATCGGTTTTACAATGTCTATATTCATTTCCTCTTTAGCGTTTGGAAATGTAAGCCCTGAGTTTGATACCTATGCTCGACTAGGCATCTTAATGGGCTCGACGACAGCCGCGTTACTTGGCTACGCGTTACTGCACTTTTCTTTGCCTAAGAAAGCGCAAGCGTAAGATACACACTGTTTAGTAAAGCCTCCCATTCGGGAGGCTTTTTTATGTCTGCAGATCGGCACATCAACCACTTCAGGGTGGTTACTTTTGTGACCAACTAAGGTCTAGCTTATGGAGTTGGGGCAAATCATCGAAAGAGGCGCTTGGTAAATCTACAGGCGAAAAAAAGCCCAGCCGAAAATTTGACTGGGCGGATACAAACATAGGAGTTAATAAGAAAAAAGCAGCAACGTAACAATTAGATGGAAACAAGTTTGACGGCCAGTGAAACTTCAAATGCCCTAACTGTTACGTATATTCAGACCGAGCCTTTTCCAAACAGTTCCATTTTTTTTCAAAAAATTTCTACTTAATGCTTTCTAGCTTCTTACACACCCGAAAGTAATAGAAAAGTCGAGATGGATTACCAACTTGGCGAAGTTACTAACTTCTGTGTTTCTCATTTTATCTCCCCGAGAACCGAAGATGTATTTCATACTCTCGTCGCTCACTCCGAGCCGCCAAGGCTATTGTTAGCGTTTCAATTGCGCTGGACTGAGAAATTTGATCGTTTTCTTCTGATAAGCTTCACCGGAGTATTCGATTGAATTTCAAAAGATTAGATCACACCTTTTACTGTCTGGTCAGACCAATTGGTTAAAGTGTGATGTTAATCATTTGTTAATCTTAAGTTTCGGGAGTATATTTTCAAACAGTTGTTTAATACGAGTGATTAAAATGGCCCCGAGAACATCAACAAAAGAAAAAATACTCGATGTCGCAGAAGGACTCTTTGCTGAACATGGCTTTAATGATACTTCGCTAAGAACGATAACAGGTAAAGCTAACGTTAACTTAGCATCGGTAAACTATCACTTTGGCGATAAAAAAACGCTGGTTAGAGCGGTTTTAGATAGGTATTTAGAAGCACTAATGCCGAGCATTAAGACTTCATTAATTGAGTTAAACACGCGCGATAGCTACAACATGGACGATGTCTTTGAGTCATTGCGATTACCTTTACGTACATTAAATGATGTACGCCCAAATGGTACTGCGCTATTTATGTTGTTAATTGGCCGCGGTTATACAGACGTTCAAGGTCATCTACGCTGGTTCATTACCACCAGATACGAAGAGGTACTGAACCTTTTCACTTTCTCGATAATGAAGGCGAACCCGGAACTATGTGAAGAACATTTGTTTTGGCGACTGCACTTCACGTTAGGAACCTGTGTATTTACGATGGCTTCAAGCCAAGCTCTTTCGGAGCTGGCAGAAAGTAAGTTTGAAAAGGAAGTCGATGTGAAATCTGTCGTCGATTTACTGATTCCATATTTGTCAGCAGGAATGTCAGCAAAGCAGTTGGCATAAGACAAATAAGAAAGTTAAACCAATAATAAGATTATACCCCGAGCGGTTACGTGAACAAAAGGATCTGAACTATGAGCTCTCTACGAAGAAAATGGATTAGTGACCCGGCTTTTAAAGTGTTCAAAAAAGTATTGCCACCTCTGTCTAGCACCGAGAAAGAGGCGATGGAAGCGGGTAGTGTATGGTGGGATGCCGAACTATTCTCAGGCAAGCCAAACTTCACAACATTGCATCATTATCCAACGCCTACACTGACGGCAGAAGAGCAGTCATTTATGGATAATGAGCTTGAAACCCTGCTAGAAATGCTTGATGACCAGAAGATTGTCAAAGAAGACAGGGATTTACCGCCTGAAGTATGGGAGTACCTACGTAAAGAGCGATTTTTCTCTTTGATCATCTCGAAAGCATATGGTGGTCGTGAATTTTCCGCTTTGGCGAACTCAACCATTGTTTCTCGTATTGCGACTCGAAGTATCAGTACCGCGGTATCGGTAATGGTACCGAACTCTCTTGGCCCTGGTGAGCTGCTATCGCACTATGGTACGCAAGAGCAAAAAGATTACTGGTTGCCTCGTTTAGCTGATGGTACAGACATCCCTTGTTTCGCCCTAACTGGCCCTGAAGCGGGTTCTGATGCGGGTGGCATACCTGATCAAGGCGTGGTTTGTTACGGCACCCATGAAGGCAAAGAAGTGCTTGGCGTGCGAGTTAGTTGGAATAAACGCTACATCACGCTTGCGCCAGTTGCGACAGTGCTCGGGTTAGCATTTAAACTGCAAGATCCTGAAGGGCTACTTGGTGACAAGAAAGAGGTTGGCATTACATGTGCGTTGATTCCCGCTGACCATGAAGGTGTCGAGATAGGCGAACGCCATGATCCTCTGGGGTCTGCGTTTATGAATGGTCCTACTCGTGGTGAAGATGTCTTCATCCCTATGGACTGGTTGATCGGTGGCGCTGATTATGCAGGTAAAGGTTGGCGTATGCTGGTTGAGTGTCTTTCTGCTGGTCGCGGTATCTCTCTCCCAGCGCTTGGCACAGCGATTGGTCACCTTACTACACGTACAACAGGTGCTTATGCTTACGTGCGTAAACAGTTTGGAATGTCGATCGGTAAGTTTGAAGGTGTTGCAGAAGCAATGGGGCGCATTGGTGGTCTTACTTACCTACTAGAAGCGACGCGTACGCTAACGACGACTTCTCTCGATATGAAAGAAAAACCTGGGATTGTAACCGCGATTGCCAAGTACCACATGACGGAAATCGCGCGTACCATTCTAAATGATTCGTTTGATATCCATGCGGGTCGTGCGATTCAAGATGGTCCAATGAACTATCTTGCTAAACATTACCTTGGTATCCCGGTTGCTATCACTGTTGAAGGCGCGAATATTCTGACTCGTAACCTGATGATTTTTGGTCAAGGTGCGACTCGATGCCACCCATATGTTCTAAAAGAAATGGAAGCCGCGGCGAATCCAGATTCTGAACAAGGTGCGAAAGAATTTGACAACTTACTCTTTAAACACATCAAGCACGCGCTCGGTAATACATTCGGTGCATTTGGTGCAGCACTAACTGGTTCTCGATTTGTTAACGCGCACATGAGTGGCCCAACGCAGCAATACTACAAAGACATTACTCGTCTTAGTCGTGCACTTGCAGTAAGTGCAGACTTTGCGATGTTAACCTTAGGTGGAGACTTGAAGCGTAAAGAAATGATCTCAGCACGTTTGGGTGATGGATTAAGCTATCTATACATGGCATCTGCTGCCTTGAAAAAGTATGAAGATGAAGGCCGTCAACAAGGCGATCTAGACTTCGTTCATTACGCTGTTCAACACTGTTTGTATAACGCTTCTAAGTCATTAAATGAGGCTTACACCAACTTCCCTGTGAAATACGTTGGCGGTGTGCTTAAGGGGCTATTGTTCCCGCTTGGTAATCATTTCAATAAGCCAAGTGATGAGCTGTGTGTGAATTTGGCTGAAGCGATGATGACACCAGGCGCGCAACGTGATCGCCTCACGCATCTGTGCTACATCGGAAAATCAGAGGATGACAGCGTAGGCTTAATGGAGAATGCATTCCTTGCAATGTACGACATTAAACCTTTGGAGCGTAAACTTATGAAGGCTGCGAAGGATGGTAAAGTGGCTCGTAAAGGTCTGCTGCATGACCGTTTGCAGCAAGCATTTGAAGCAGGCGTGTTAACTGAGCAAGAAATTGATCAAATCATGGCTGCAGATAAATTGCGCTACAAGGCGATTCAAGTTGACCACTTTAGTCATGACTTTTCTGAAGTGCGAACTCATAGCCCAAAAAAGTCGCAGTTGAATCCGGCGGCATAATAGACAACTAATGTTAAGAAAAGCACCTCAATGAGGTGCTTTTTTGTATTCTTGGGGAGTGGATGGTGGGATAGTGCTCCAACCACTTGCCTTTTAAGAGCATTTTTACAGAAATTAGATGCGAAATCCCAACGAAACTTTTATCCTAACAAGGTTTTTTAAAGGAAGTTGAATATGATCATCAAACCTAGAATTCGTGGATTTATCTGTACTACAACGCACCCTGTTGGTTGTGAAGCTAACGTAAAAGAACAAATTGCGTACACCAAAGCGCAAGGTCCAATCAAAAACGCACCTAAGCGTGTTCTTGTTGTTGGTGCATCAAGTGGCTACGGTCTATCTTCTCGTATCGCTGCGGCATTTGGTGGCGGTGCATCAACTATCGGTGTTTTCTTCGAAAAAGAAGGTACTGAGAAGAAACCAGGTACAGCAGGTTTTTACAATGCCGCTGCTTTTGAAAAGCTAGCGCGTGAAGAAGGTCTGTACGCAAAAAGCTTAAACGGCGACGCTTTCTCAAATGAAGCGAAACAGAAAACTATCGAGCTCATCAAAGAAGACTTAGGTCAAATCGATATGGTGGTTTACTCACTGGCATCTCCAGTACGTAAAATGCCAGAAACTGGTGAATTAGTTCGTTCATCTCTTAAACCTATCGGTGAAACTTACACATCAACGGCTGTTGATACCAACAAAGATGTGATCATCGAAGCTAGCGTTGAGCCTGCAACAGAAGAAGAAATCAAAGACACTGTCACTGTAATGGGCGGTGAAGATTGGGAACTTTGGATCAATGCGTTGTCTGATGCTGGTGTTCTTGCTGAAGGTTGTAAGACCGTCGCGTATAGCTACATTGGTACTGAGCTAACTTGGCCAATTTATTGGGATGGTGCACTAGGTAAAGCAAAAATGGACCTAGACCGTGCAGCGAAAGCGCTAAACGACAAGTTAGCAGCAACAGGTGGTAGTGCCAATGTTGCGGTACTTAAATCTGTTGTAACTCAGGCGAGTTCTGCAATTCCTGTTATGCCACTGTACATCGCAATGGTATTCAAGAAAATGCGCGAAGAAGGTGTACACGAAGGTTGTATGGAACAAATCTACCGTATGTTCAGCCAACGTCTATACAAAGAAGACGGTAGCGCGGCAGAAGTTGATGAGATGAACCGCCTACGTCTGGATGACTGGGAACTTCGTGACGACATTCAGCAGCACTGTCGTGAGCTATGGCCTCAAATTACGACTGAGAACCTAAAAGAGCTGACTGACTACGTTGAGTACAAAGAAGAGTTCTTGAAACTATTTGGTTTCGGCGTTGAAGGCGTAGATTACGAAGCGGATGTGAATCCAGCAGTTGAAGCAGACTTCATTCAAATCTAATCGAATCACAGACTAGATAACCAATAAACAAAAGGCGCTCATTGAGCGCCTTTTTGTATTTCATAGTCAAAGTGAGTATTAACTTAGTATTATCAGAATCGTACCAGCTAGCGTCATTAAAATATTCGCAATCGCATAGGTACCCGCATAACCAAGGGCTGGGATGGTGGACTTAGCGTAGTCGTTAACGACATCCATAGCCGGAGCGCAAGTACGGGCGCCAATAATGGCACCGAAGAGCAGGGCACGGTTCATCTTGAGTACGTGTGCGCCAACTAAGTAAGCCAGAACTACAGGCACAACACTGACAATAAATGCCAAACCAATGACTTTTGGTCCTACTTGCGTTAGGTGCTCGAACATCTTTCCACCTGCACTTAGACCAATTCCGACCATAAAGAACATTAACCCTAGATCTTTGACCATATTCAGCGCCCCTTGTGGGACATAACCGAAAGTAGGGTGATTTGCTCGTAAGAAACCAAGCGTAATACCGGACAACAGAAGACCCACCGCATTACCCAAACTGAAAGACACCTGACCGAACGTCATTGTGATGAGGCCAAACAGAATACCCAAAATAAAGAAGCTACAAAAAGCGAGCAAATCGGCCATTTGACTGTGGATCGAGATGAAACCGATTTTTTCCGCCAGTCCATGTACTCGGCTTTTCTCGCCGCTCACTTGAAGGACGTCCCCTTTAGCGAGCACAATGTCTAAGTCCATAGGCATTTCAATCTGAGCGCGAACTACGCGGTTTAAGAAACAGCCAAACTCAGACAAATTCAAATCCGATAAACGCTTACCAGCGATTGCGTCACTTTTTACGACGATTTCTTCTTCAACGATGCGTAAATCAAGCAAGTTACGGTCGAATACTTCTTTACCATTACGGAAGCTAGGGTCTAAGCGAGCATGGCTGTCAGGGAAGCCAACCAGTGCAATTTCATCTCCCTCTTGCAAGATAGCATCACCATCTGGGTGGGCGAGAATACCATTTCGGCGGATTCGTTCAATGTAACAGCCAGTTTGACGATAAATACCCAGTTCTCGTAAGTTTTTACCATCAGTCCAGTCAATTAGCTCTGGGCCCACTCGGTAAGCTCGAATAATGGGTAAATACACTTTTCTCTGGCTTGAATTTCCAAGGCCACGCTCTTGTGCGATTTGCTGCGCGGAATCAGAAAGGTTTTGTTTTTGCAGTTTTGGCAACAATTTAGCAAACATGATCATGCTAATTAAGCCGACCAGATAAGCCATCGCGTAGCCTACGGATAGATTTTCTAATACCAGAGAAAATTCCATATTCCGCGGTATAGTCGCAAGGCCAGAGTTAAGAGCATCTTGTGCACCAACCAGTACTGGCGTTGCGGTCAATGCGCCTGCCATCATACCGGCGGATAAGCCAAAATCGAGGCCGAAATAGTGACTCAAGCCATACGTTAAGCTGACCGCAGACACGAGAACAGTCATGCTTAAAATAAAATAATGCTTACCATCTCTGAAGAATATACCAAAAAAGTTTGGTCCAGCTTCAATGCCAACGCAGTAGATAAACAGCATAAAGCCAATGGTTAAAGCTTCTGCATTAAATGAGAAACCAAGGTGGCCCATTACCAAAGAGGTAATAAGAACGCCAATAGAGTTGCCTAATTGTAATTTGCCAAATCGAATTTTTCCGATGGCAAGGCCAATGGCTAATACGACGAAGATTAGAAGGATAGGGTTTTGCTCAAGAAGGTATACGACGTCTATGTTCACTGTGTGGCTCGGTAGAGTGTGTGCCAAAAAAGATTAAGAACTGTGAATTGTAACTAAATATAGCAAAAAGATAAGTGAATTTTTTTAGGTTTTACCATTAGTTGACTTAACGTAATAACCAGCTGAAAAATAATAAAAAAGCCGCATGAAGCGGCTTTTTTTGAAAACAGTCTTTATTACTCGTCAAATAGACCTAGGTGCTCTTTCGCGTATGCTTCGAATTCGTCGCAGCCACCGATGTGCTCTTGGTCGATAAAGATCTGAGGAACGGTTTCAACTGGTTTACCAACTGTTTTCTCAAGATCTGCTTTAGAAATACCCTCAGCGTGAATATCAACGTAACGGTAGTTGAAGTCATCACGTTTTGCTTTTAGCGTTTCTGCGTGCTCTTTTGCACGAACACAGAAAGGACATGCAGGGCGACCAAAGATAACAACGAACATAATCTTATTTCTCCTAAATCTATTCTTTTTTGAAAGCGTACAAAACATAGCGGCTGAGTGCGCTTTCTTTTGTTGGAGTAACTATGCCCGATCCAGATACGGAAATAAAGCGGCAATTACCTCTTGGTTCTATAGGTGAAATCTATCGAATAAAAACTAAACGCGCGTGCTTATTTTACGGCTCTGAAGTATGTGAAGTGACGCATAAAAAACATACATTCTAAAGGGTTAATGATGGCAAGGTGGAATTGGTCAATTTTTTTTGTTTAAAAAAATAGCAATCTATTTTGGCTATACGCAAATAACTTCAACTCTAACATAAGTGTTAAATCAGAGGGCGAGAGGTTATTTGGGTATATTCTTTTGGGAGGGTGTGTATGTTTCAGTTTATGACTGCAACAAGGATTATATTTGGTGAAGGTGCACTTCAATCTTCATTGTCCGTTATTAACCAATTTGGCTACAGTGTTTTGCTGGTCACTGGGCAGGATACCCAACGAGCCGCCCCCATTATCCAATATCTTAAAGCTCAAAATATGCGTTACCAGCACGTAGCTATCGTTGGTGAACCATACATCACGATGGTAGAAGAGACCGCAGTGCTCGGTAGAAAATTCCAACCTGATATGGTGGTTGCGATAGGTGGTGGCAGCGTCATCGATATGGGCAAAGCCTTAGCTGCCATTATTCCCAATCAAGGCAATGTTTACGATTACGTAGAAGTGGTAGGAAGAAGCGTCCCTTTAAAAGCAAAGCCTCTTCATTTTATTGCGATTCCTACGACAGCAAGCACCGGTTCAGAAGTGACCAGAAATGCTGTGCTGAAATCTGGACAAGATAAAGTGAAAGTGAGTCTTAGAAGCCCTGATATGCTCGCAGACGTTGCCATTGTAGACCCGACACTTACTTACGGGACCAACCAATACACATCTGGACGTGGCGCAATGGATGCGTTCACTCATTTAATGGAAGCATATGTGTGTGGTGAGCCAAACCCTCTTACTGATATGGTCTGCGAAGAGGGGCTACGCCGCTTAAGCCGTTCAGTGATTGCCGCTTGTAAGCAAGATAATCATAAGGCGCGCTCTGATTTATCGTTCGCTGCATTGCTTGGCGGTATGGCGATTACTAATGCCAAATTAGGTGCCGCTCATGGGTTAGCATCGGCGTTAGGAGGCAAGTTAGACGCCCCCCATAGCGTTATTACGGCTCGCCTAGCTCCACACGTGATGCAGGAGAACATTAACGCCGCTAAACTCGCGGGTAGGAATGATGTGATAAGTCGTTATCGCAAGTTGGCCCAATTAGTCACTGAGCGAGTAAACGCGAACGAACACGATGGAATTCTTTGGGTAAATATGGTGCTAGATAAGTTAGCGTTACCGCTACTGGCTCAATTTGGAGTATGCCAAACCTCTTTTGAGCAAGTGGCGAATGATGCGCTTAAATCAATGGCAATCAAAGGGAATCCTTTACCCCTGAATCAGGAACGTTTGATACACATATTGCAGCAAGTCTGTGATTGTAGCGGAGAGTGCGCAGCTGAGAGTGCACAACATGTCAGTTCTGTTGAAGTACTGGAATTAAGAACGGACTTATCGAGTGTCAACGACTTAGGGTGATTGCTTTCTTAGCTGCATTAAAACAAAAGGGGAGCCTTGAGCTCCCCTAGATAAAGTATTGACTAAGCTTTAGTGCTTAGTACTGGCTTAATTTGTCATAGCGACTGTCTTTCAACGCATCTTTTACGCGTTTTAGGTTCTCACGGAAACCTGTACCACGGCGAAGAGTGAAGCCAGTTGCTAGCACATCAATCACTGTCATTTGTACAACTCGGCTTGCCATTGGCATGTAAACGTCGGTATCTTCTGGAATATCGAGCGTGATGGCCAGCGAGCTTGCCTTTTCTAGAGGAGAATCCTTCGCTGTAATCGCAATAACCGTTGCGCCATTTTCACGAGCAAGGTTCGCTATTTCTACCTGACTCTTTGTTCGACCGGTATGAGAAATAAGAACCACAACATCATTATCACTGCAGTTGATACAACTCATGCGCTGCATAACAATATCTTCAAAACAAGTAATTGGAATATTAAAGCGAATAAACTTGTTTTGCGCGTCTCGGGCAACAGAAGATGATGCACCAAGGCCAAAGAATGAAATGCGCTTCGCTTGCGTTAGCAAATCGACCGCACGGTTCACTTGCATTGGATCTAGGCTATTTTTAGCGACATCTAAACACGCCATCGTCGATTCGAAAATCTTATGGGTGTACGCGTCTGGGCCATCGTCTTCTTCCACATTACGGTTAACGTAAGGGGTGCCGTTGGCTAGGCTCTGTGCCAAGTGAAGCTTAAAATCTGGAAAGCCCTTGGTGTCCAGACGACGACAGAAGCGGTTTACAGTGGGCTCACTAACGTCGGCCATTTTAGCCAGCGTTGCAATGCTTGAATGAATTGCAGTTTGTGGAGACGCCATAATTACTTCCGCAACTTTGCGCTCTGACTTACTGAAATTCTCCAGGTTTTTTTGAATTTTTTCTAATGTATTCATAGTGTTCACGAGGGTATAGAGAACAACTCGCTGGCTCTGCTAACGAAAGGAAACACGAAGATTCCGGAGTAGAGTGGGGCGTTAACGAAAACAACCAGCGCCATAGAATCAGTATAAACCTGATCTTCAATCAGTCTAAACCAATAACGGGTACTATTTAGTGAGAATTTGACAGGCCTCAAACAAAATGTTGTAAAAACTACAGAATTGGATGTGTAAACGAAGTTTTGTTGCGCTAGTCGCACGATAATGATGTTTGAGTTACATCAAAACGAAAAAAAATTTCAAATTGATGTAACTCGATCTGGCTGTTAAGACGATTGAATATCAACAACCAGCTGTTGAATTCTTTTCATCAAATTTGGTGCTTGCTTGGCGATTTCGCGTTGTTCATCAAGCACTGAGCTCAAAATTTCTTTTGTGGTCAGTGGATTTGCCAAAACCACTCGAAACACTATCGTATTCATGCGTTGCCATTGGTCTGGGTTCAGTCTTGTACGTGAAACGAACGATTTGCCCGTTTCGCGCTGACGCTTTTGAATAAACTGTGTTAACTCATTGATCAGCTCATTCAGTTGTTCTTTTTGTGAGCCTTCTGCTTGTGCTAATGCTTCACGGATGAATGGCGGTAAATAACGGTATGTGAGCAGACAAAGCTCTGGTTCAGAAACTAACTCGAAATCATCTTGCTGTTTGATTAAATCCGCAAAGTAGCGAGCTTTTTCAATGCTTTGGTCAATCAGAAGCTCATAACCTGGGCGACTTATGATGTGCATTGCGGCGTAGACCAACATCGCCATGCCCGAACGTGAGCCTTCTAGTGTATGGCTGCCTAGGTCTTTTGAACCTTTGCGCAATATATATTGAGCGTGATGCTCTATGGATTTCATTGCGTCAGGGTCTTTGAACAGAACCATACCGGCGCCCATCGGGATGTAGAGCTGCTTGTGTGCATCAATAGTTACTGAGTCTGCCATTTCCACACCTTTAAGAAGATGACGGTGATGGTTAGACATAAGTGTTGCGCCACCCCATGCGGCATCCACATGGAAGTGACAGCCGTGAGCTTGGCAGACTTCAGCGATTTCAGGCAATGGATCAACATTACCTGTCTCTGTTGTGCCAGCCACACCAATAACAGCAATAGGCTTGATGTTTTGTTTTTCGAGCTCAACAATTTTCGCTTTCAGGTCGTTGACAATAATACGGTTGTTGGCATCGGTTTTAACCGCAACCAAGCCCTCTTGGCCTAGCCCTAATACATCGGCTGCTTTCTTAAGGGAGTAGTGACCACGCTCAGACACTAGCACCGCTAAGCCATCATAGCCATAGTGCTTCATGGCTTTAAAAAGGCCTTCCTTTTCCACGCCTTTAAATGAGCCATTGGCCCTTAACGCTTTGTTACGTGCTACCCAAAGCGCAGTGATATTGGCAATGGTGCCGCCGGAACAAAATGCGCCTAATGAGTGGTTTGCACTGTGCATCCACTGATTGTAAAACGTATCATTCTGACCATATATCAAGCGATGCAGCATACCCAAAACTTGACGCTCAAGTGGTGTAAAGGCTTTGGAAGTCTCTATTTTTACCAGGTTTTGGTTTAAGGCGATCATGATCTTTGACAGTGGCATCAAGAAATAAGGCAGTGCCGATGTCATATGACCAATGAAGCTTGGTGAAGATGTGTGAACTGAGTGCGACACCAAAGTGTCGAGTAAGTGCTCTGTATGATCTGACACGAACTCTGGCTGCTCAGGAATCTGAGCAGAAGAAAAGTCTTTTTCGATTTCGCGTAAAGGCTTTTCTTCTGCCACGATGTGTTCACGAAGAAATTGATTTAGATTTCGCGAGAGGCTCTCGTCAATTTTAGTTAACGTTGAGTCCGGACCTTCTGGGACAGTGAAGATCTTTAGCAAGCTCTCAAAGCTAACATCAGCGGTTTTTTGTTCCTTAACCATAGCAAAGAATCTTTGTAGTTATTTTGGTAATGCGAGCGGCACAATCTAAACTAAAACGGGCGCAAAGTCCCGTTTTAATTGTTGAAACCCAAGTTGTAGAAATGAAAATTTTAGGTGAAGGTTACGATATTCACATTAAAAAATTCTAGATTGAGTACGTTAAAACATTCTAGTGTTTTCGAATGCTAATCAACGACTAATGCGAGCAATCTTAGTCACATTTCTGCTTTTCAATCTTTTCTATTGACTGATTGTACTTATTAAGTGCGGTATCAATTTGTTGGGGGTGACTAAGCAGATCAGCGAATGCTGAACGAAGCTCGTAGTTTTTTGGGTGGTTAGTTGATTGACGGTCGCTAAATGTCTGTTTTGCAACTTCACCTAACTTATCGCTTCGGGTCGCTAACTGCTTAACGTCATGTTGCTCTAGTTTTAACCATGCTTCGATTGGCTGTTCCGTCGCAACGCGGCTAGGGTCGTTCTCTAGAAAGTAGTGAACCGCTTCGCGGTTTAATTCAAAGTGATGTTTACGTCCATCCAAGAACCATTGACTAACTTCTTTCAGATCTGGATATTGGGTAACCGTCAAATCAACAAGATCTTGATACCACTGTAGTGAGGCATCGACGTAGCCATCGTATTTGCTAGCAAGACATTGTTGATCTGCGGCAAGCGTAAAAGTTGAGCTTGTAGCGAGGAGCGCTGCAACGACAAAGCGTTTCATTCTTCTTCCTTCTGGTTGTTATCCCTTTATTAACGCAATGCACATCAGTTGATGTTTCTCCCTTCTTTCTATTTGGTCGTGACAAATCGTTGGGCTGAATGACGAAAAGAAAGAGGGGTCTTGCCAAAAAATATTGACCACTTTGACGTTAACTGGGTATTTAAATTTTTGCCGTATTGTAATGGATGTTAAAGCGAAAACCTGAGATCTAGCTAGCAAGTGATACAAAGAAAAGCATCATAACTGGTACCAATAAACTCAAAATAAAGCCGCTAACGATAGCAACAGGAACACAACGCACACCACCGGTGGTTTGAATAACGGGTAGGGTGAAGTCCATTGCTGTTGCACCGGCATAACCAATTGCGGTGCACGGATAGCTACGAATAAAGAGAGGAATGGCAACCAGTGCGACTAGCTCTCTCATCAATTCAATCAAGAACGACGCGCCACCAAATACCGGACCAAAAGCGTCACCCATTAAAATACCTGCGAGTGAATACCAGCCAAAACCTGAAGCCATTGCGAGTGCTTGATAAAGAGGAAGATCCAAAAGCACCGCTGCAAGAACGCCACCAAGCATACATGTTGCGATGACAACAGCCGCAATGGCCATTCCTTGTTTATTTAATAGGATTTGACGCAGAGTAAGTCCACTATTACGCAGCTGAATACCAATAAAAAATAGAAGTAGAAAGAGTATCCATTCGCTTGCTGTATCTACCCAACTCAAATCAATGGGTAACAGCAGGCCAACCACTAACCCTCCGCCAACGACCACGATAAGCTTAACTGACTCTAAAGCCATCGAAGATAACGGTAGCTTCTTTTGATTCTGATTGGTCTGGAGTGGAATAATTTTATCAATAATAGGCAGAGCCAACAGGTTGCAGGCACTTAGACACAAAAAAAACGTACTCGCATAGAGGAGAATACTTTGTAAGTTGCTGCTTAAATTATCGAGCGCCGCCAAACTAAGACCCATCAACGACAAAATGACGTAAATAAGGTAGGACGTTGACTGATTGATCTTCTCCAATAACGAAGATCGAGATATAGGAATTAGATACCCCACCACAAGCGGAGCGAAAATAAATAGCATCCCTGAAAACATAAAGCTCAATGATTCCTTTTTGAGATAACATCAACACGCATAAATCAAATTATCTATCGGTTGAAATTAGAGACATTTCACCACATACAGCTCAGCCTTGAGCGAATCGTTTTATCACGGATAAGGTATTATCAGAAAACGATAAATTACAAACCGCTAGCATTGAGTACAGCACGGATTTGATCATTGAAGTCAGTATCACTCATGTTACTAAGTTCATACAAGACTTCTGCACCAGTTAAGTTGAATTCAACTTCATGTTCGTCAATGCGTTCATCGTGATTGCGGAACATCAATAAATGATGCGCAATTCTAGCGATGTCGAGATAACTCACTTCTGGTCGCGTTAATTCGTATTTTTCGTTTGAGGATACTTCTCTGAAGTCGTTGTCAAACCCCCAACGCTCAAGTACCAGTTTACTTGTGGCAGAACAACGTGTTTGGAAGATCTGCAATGCAATATCTGGGTCTAAGTAATTGCCCCTATCTAAGTACAAGTGGTACTCATTAATTAGGCAAAATAACCCTATATCGGCTAATAGACCGACCAATAACGCCTTTTCTTGCTCTAGATGACCATAAGTGCCTGGCTCGTGGCTACGAAACGATTGAACCAACATCACCATGACGGCACCGAGCTCACGAGATATCGCCGCACTCTTCACCAAGATGGCATTGCATTCTTTAGTGAGATTAACTGAGTGTTTAAGTTGCTCAATCGCTTGTGCGGTAACAATATCACGTACACGAAGTATTCCGAGACGAGATACCGCTGTAGTTAAGTCGTTGCAGGTGATATTTCTGCGATTGAAAATCACCGAGTTAGCGACTCGTAAAACGACCGCTGCTAATCCGGGATCTTCCAATAAACAGTTAGCAACATCGGCAATCGTGGTGTGTTCTTCGACACATAACTGCTGAATTTTAAGCACGACATCAGGAATAGGAGGTAACGAAATCTTACCCGTGGAGATGGACTGTTCTACCAGCTGAGCAAACTCGGATTCCAGTGCGTTTATAAGCTTATCTTTATTATTTGGCAGCCAAAAAAATGATAAATGTTCCATTGTGACGCTGTACTTGAGATCTTTCGTACAGTGTACCCTTACAGCGTATTCTTTATCAATTAAATGCGTATTATGTGCCCGTAATTGCCAGCGAGATCATAATGATGGCGCGTTTTAGGCATGCTATGCGTCAAAAAAATATCACCACACAAACAATAAGTATGAAACTAATCACGTATGCAGAATTTATACTTTTTTATATGTGACCTATGTCCTAACTTATTTTTCAACGTTAAGTATGATTAAGCAAGTTGGTGAGCACAACTCACAAAAATATCGCCAACAAATCGACATTTATAATTCGCTATAAGCTGCTGTTTATCTGGTGACATCGCTAATCGGGGTAATTTATTCAGATTAAAGAGGTCAATGGACATGACAGACCAAGCTTTTTTTAAATATGTACGCACCTTCAGTGAGTACCAAAAACGTTCTATGTTCGGTGGTATTGGTTTATTCACCGATGATGCTATGTTTGCGCTTGTCAGCAATGATTGCTGCTACTTACGTGGTGGTAATGGGCTAGATGAAGTGTTTACTCAACTGAGCTGTGAGAAGTATAAGCACGTCAAAAAACAGACGACGGCAACCGTAAATTATTATGATGTAACCGATTTATTCGAATCCGGATATGTAGGGCTTGATGAACTGGTACAGAAATCAATTGAATACTCAATTAAGGAACGGAAATATCAAAAGTCCTCTGCCAGTAGACGCTTAAGAGACTTACCCAACATGCAACTAACCCTTGAACGTATGGTCAAGAAAGCCGGTGTTGATGACGTAGAAACCTTTTTAGAACTTGGACCTGTAAAAGTCTTCAACAAAGTTAAAACGGCTTACGGTAATGATGTTGATGTAAAGCTACTGTGGAAATTTGCTGGTGCAACTGATGGCGTACATTGGAAACTGATCCAAGAGCCGCGTAAAAAACAGTTATTGGCACTGTGTGACTAAGCGAAGCTGATCGCACAATGATTGACTCGTTTCGATGGAGTTAGCGGGTCGTAAAGGCAAGTGTGAAAAGCGGAAAAAGGACGTTGAAGTTTTTTACCACTTCATTGAGTTAGTCATTAAATTAGACAAAAAAACCGAGGCAGAGACCTCGGTTTTTGTTTTTTTAATTTGCCCTTTTCTTATAGCACAAATCTTAAAACTTAAAACGCGTAGTGAACATTACCTGATCACCGTAAAAATCGTTGATACGTGCTTCAGCACCCAAAGAGAAAAGCTCTGTTGAGTGGAATCGAGCGTAGGCAGAGCCAGTCCAATCGTCATCGTTATCGATAGAAACGTAGCCGACTTTGCCGCCTACTTCTAATTGAGGGCCCAACCATTGGCGAACACCTAAGTTAAGCTCCATACCAACATCTGTGCTGCTCTCATTCGAAGGTTGCACAACGCGCATTAGCATTTCACCAGTAAGATCTGCCCAGTTGTTTAGCGGAGAATGGAAGCCAAAGCCTGCAGCTGAGTCAAAATCACTTTCAAACTCAGAGTCAATACGAGCAATAACATGCGCGTTCGGGTGAATTGATTTGCTGAATCCAGCACCAAATGTCACAGGACTTGCGCCAATACGTGCTTCGAAATAGTCGTAGCTAAAGTTGCTCATAGTTGCTGGCGCATTGCGATCGTTTGCAGCTAGGGCATGGCTTGATGCCACTAGTAAGGCAGCGGCTAATAGTGTTTTACGCATAACTAACGATAAACCTTGTTCATTATTTCCATGGATTCAAGCAACCACTTGAACCGTAATCTGATTTGTCCGACATCATAATAAAAAGGAAGGTCCACGACCAACAAAAATGTGTCGATGTTTTGTCAATTAACTTAATAGTTCCTTGGTTTAAGCAAAAACTACGCCATATACGTAGTGTCCGAGAATTTCACTCGGACAAGTAACGATGTTTTTCTAACCTCATTCGACTATGCGAGGTTAGGTGGTGCAATGAGCATCGTTGAGTTCAAGTTAGAACCAAACACTTTATTACTCGCCAAAGCTTGCTCTTCTTTCTGCCATGGCGTTGAGGATTGCCTCAGAATCAAGGATTTGAGTCCAGGATAGCAGGTTATCATCATTCTCAATCACAAACGCGGTAAGCTGAGACACGATTGCTTTTCTCAATGCTTCACCTTTCCAAGGTTTGGCAATGTAATAATCGAGACTCGCGTTATTTACGGCTTCTACGGTGTCTTCCAAACCAGCTTGTCCTGTGAGTAAAACTTTGCGCGCTGCTTTTGTGTCACCATTTTGACTGAGTTCGATTAAGAAGCTGATCCCAGTTTGTTCCGGCATAATGTGGTCACATAAAATGAGCGCAAGCTGAACTTCTTCTTCCGCCATCTCCTCAATCACTTGCCGAGCTTCAGTCACCGATTCCGCTCCTTCGACGACAAAGTTCTCCTCGAAGGGAGCAAGATCTTGGAGCACGCTATCCAAGACTTCTCGTTCGTCATCGACACATAAAATTAGATACTTGGTCATGTTTCATCTCCTTCTTCGATGACTGGTAACCAGACGGTCATTCGTGTGAACTGGCCGATCTCTGATTCGACGTCAATCCACCCTCTGTGTGCTGTTACGATTTGCTGGCAGATGGACAGCCCGATGCCTAAGCCAAAATTACCTTCTTTTTTTGTGGTGAAGTTCAGCTCGAAAATGGCGTCTCTTTGCGATTCAGGAATGCCACATCCATTATCTTCAAATGAGATAACGGCATAATGTGTGTGCTCTTTTTCTATAAGGCGTGTTTGTATGTTTAACACACCTTTCTCTGGAAATGCGTCAATGGCGTTAGAGACCAAGTTCGTCCACACCTGTTGGAGTGCGATCGGTTGACAAAGGATGGAAGGCAAGTTTGCATAGTCGGTTGAAACTTGGTGCATTTTTAATTTGTTCTCGAAAATCACCAAGGTGTCTTCAATGCCCTCATGAATATCGGCATAGTGCAGGGTCTCATCATCTGACCGAGCATATCCTTTCAGGCTTTTTACCATATCAGCAATTCGTGCTGCACAGACATTAATTGAGCGAAGTGTAGAACCTGCTTTGTGGTATTGCTCTAGTGTATTGAGAGCATGATAAGACGCTTTCTGCTTTCTCGTTAGTTGGGTAAGTAGCTCTTGATCGGACTCTAATCCAAGGCTCACCACTTTTTTTGCCAATGCTCGGTCTGGAAGAGTATGGCTAAGCGCTTTTACGCGTGATCTGAGCTCGGCGGTTGAAGCGGGTTTTGAGGTTTGCGCTTTGCTCAGTAATTCAATGCCTTTGCTTTGTATATCGGAACTGGGCGCATCGTTAAGTAATCGTTCTAGCGTATGCGTTAAATTCTCTACGCCCCTCAATATCGCGGCTACTGGATTGTTTAGTTCGTGTGCCACTCCCGCAACCAATTGGCCAAGCATCGCCATTTTTTCTCTTTCAATGAGCTGCTGGTGGGCTGATTCTAAAGATTCGAGCGTTTTTTGAAGTTGCAGTTTGGTGTTGATGCTTCTTTGCAATCGGCGGTTGAAGTGGCGTAAAAGCAAGTTTGTAAAAAGAGGCAGTAAGTTTGAGTCGCTTTGCATCACTTTATTGAATACGTTGCGATCGAGTTTGATAACTTCTGTTTTGGTTAGTGTTAGAGCTGTCGAGAAAGAACATTCCCCAGTAACAAACGACATGCCTCCGACAATATTCCCTTTGTTATGGCGTACAACCTCTCGCTGCATGCCTTGCTCATCGCGCTTGTACAGAGCCACTTCACCTTCGGTGATAAACCACAAAAAGCAATTTGGCTCGCCTTCCACGGTTAATAAGTGTTCAGGTGAGTATGTACGGCACGCTCTTGTTTCGTCATTATCTTTGAAAAATTGCTGGAGAGCGGAGATCACTTGCTCGGCTAACTCGGTATCAGACATCGAGTGGTAGTCGTGTAAGAATCCGGCTTGATAATGGCTCATCTGGTTATTGATGTGCGCTCGCAACAAGCTGTGATGATCCAATATCTGACTGTAACTTAGCAGGTCTTCTTTGCCATTTCGCAAGATAAATTGGGTCAGCTCTTTTTGCACTGTGTTAAATAAGACGTGATCTGGCAAAGGTTTAGTGAGGCAGTGGTCGAGCCTGCCCTTATTAACGGCAGTGAGAATTGCCTCTATATCAGACGAGCAGCTAATAAGAATTTTTCTTGCTTGCTCGGTATGTGGCATCCGGTCTAAACCAATAAGAAAATCCACGCCGTTAAAATGAGCGTGATGGCTCGCTATAACTAAAGCAACAGTCTGTTCTCTTTCTTCTAGATACTCTAAAGCGCTTTGAGCCTCTTCTATCGATTCGACAGAAAAAATATCAAACTTACTTGAGAAGGCAGACAGCTCCAATCGAAACTGTTCAGCACTGATTGGGTTGTTGTCGAGACACAACACAGCATAACGATTCACAGATGTTTTAGCTCCGGTTAAAACTTCGCCACGCAAACTTTAACAATAAAAGGACATGATGAGTGGGAGCCAAGTATGATTCCTGATTAATGGACTAGAATAAGCATCAATAGTCTGATTTGTCTCAATGTTTTCTCCGCAGGTGGTTTGGGGTAGACTGACCGAAAATATCTAATAAGTGACGTTATGCAAAATCTTAAAAAAATCGGCGCCATTGGTGGTGCTATCTCATTAGCACTGTGTTGGCCATTGGCTGTCGGACAAATTGGTCAGTCCATCATTGAAGATGGTATTACCAATATGAATGATGAAATGATTAAAGGCGAAGTGGTCGAGTATCAGCGTGGCTATTTGTCTTCAGTCGTGCTGACTCGTTATTCAGTTGTTGATCCTGAGCTTAAAACGCAGTTAGAGCGTGATGGTATGCCAACGACGTTTGACGTAACCAGTGATGTTAGCCACGGTCTAACAAGCCTAACAGCAGATTCAAAATTGGTGGACAATGACTTTTTGCCTCTCACGATGCATAGCCAGACTCAACTAAATGGCAATACAGCATTTATCCTCGACCTAGACAGTTGGCATTATCGTAACGAAGCGCAAGGTGTTTCTGTTTCTACAAGCCCTGCAAAAGTAACAGGTGATGTGACGGTATTGGGTGATCTCAATTACCAAGTTTCCGTTCCTTCTGTTCAAGTGGATTTTGAAAACGGTGAAGAGCTTCATCTGAATGCATTGACAGGGCAAGGTAAAGGAAAGCAAGCAAAAGGCTACTGGTTAGGCGAGCAGTCTTTCTCTCTAGAGAAGCTGGATGTGGTTGATGCGAACTTGACGCCTGTCTTTTTGATTGAAAATGCGAGCTACCGTGGTAACACTACGATGAGTGAGTCTGGTGATAAGCTGAACAGTCAATTAAACCTAGATGCTAAGAAACTACGTTTAACTGATGGGACGGATGTCGATAACTTTAAGTTGGATTTCTCAATTGCAGATGTGGATAGCCAGTCTTTTGATCAAATTATGTCTATCTATCAAAGCTCTCCTATGTTAGATGAGCAGGAAATTGCGAATTTATTGCCGCATGTCGATACGCTGTTTAGCAAAGGTTTTGATTTATCCGTGAACGAGCTTTCACTCGCGTTCGGTGACGGCAAGTTCCACAACGAGTGGCAACTATCCATCCCTGAAGGTACTAAGCATATTACTCAAGATCCAATGAAGTTGGTGACGGCCACTACTGGTGAACTTAGCACTTACTTCTCTGATGAATTAGTAACGCATTACCCATTTATTCAAGAAGGGATTGATGAGCTCCTTATTATGGAGTTGATCGAAAAAGTAGAGGGCGGTTATCAATTAAAAGCAGAAATTGGTGAAGGCAAATTGAAGTTCGAAAATGGGCATGAGTTCCCATTGGTGGCTCTACTTATGCCTGCTTTGATGCAACAACAGTAATTCGTGTTGTTGCGAATTTGTTCCAATTCAACGCTTAGTCTTTAAAAAGAGGTCGTAAGACCTCTTTTCTTGTTTTTATCACTGCGAAAACGTGATATTAATTTCTTAATATTTACATAGCAGGAGCAATGAGCATCATGGAACAAAATACGGACAACGTATTTAACTTCAGTGCAGGGCCAGCAGGTCTGCCTAAAGCAGTTATGCAGCAAGCACAAAAGGAACTAATCGATTGGCAAGGTCTTGGCACTTCGGTCATGGAAATCAGCCACCGAAGCAAAGAGTTCATCAAAGTTGCAGAAGAAGCCGAGCAGGATTTACGTGATCTTCTGAATATTCCGGACAACTATAAAGTGCTGTTCTGCCAAGGTGGTGCTCGTGCTCAGTTTGCTGCTGTTCCTCTAAACTTACTTGGTGATGCCGATACGGCAACTTACATCGATGGTGGTTATTGGGCTGGAAGCGCGGTAGCTGAAGCGAAAAAATACTGCGAACCAGACGTGTTTGATGCAAAAACAGAAATCAACGGGAAAGTCGCGGTTCTACCTGCAAGTGAATGGAAAATTGCTCCAGAAGCGGCTTACGTTCACTTCTGTCCAAATGAGACCATTGATGGTATTGAGATTAACGATCTTCCTATCACCGACAAACCGATTGTTGCTGACATGTCTTCGACAATTCTTTCTCGTGAAATCGATGTGTCTAAATACGGTGTGATTTACGCGGGCGCTCAGAAAAATATTGGTCCTTCCGGCATTGCTATTGCTATCGTGCGCGATGATTTATTAGGTATGGCGAAGCAGGTACTACCAAGTATCTTGGATTACACTGTTTTGGCAGAAAAAGAATCAATGTTCAACACGCCACCAACCTTTGCATGGTACCTGTCTGGTCTTGTTTTCAAATGGCTGAAGGCACAGGGTGGAGTAAAAGCGATTGAGCAAGTGAACCGCGCTAAAGCCGCGCTACTGTATGATTACATCGATCAGTCTGATTTCTACCGTAATGGCGTGCACTCAGCAAACCGTTCTTTGATGAACGTGCCATTTCAACTTGCTAAGCCTGAACTGGATGCAACCTTCCTTGAGCTAGCAGGCTCTAAAGGGTTGAAAGCGCTAAAAGGTCACCGAGCCGTTGGTGGTATGCGAGCATCCATTTATAACGCCATGCCGTTAGAAGGCGTTCAAGCGTTAGTCGATTTTATGCAAGAGTTTGAGAAAAACTACGCGTAAACTCAAACTGATAGTTGTTCTCCAAAGCGTCGCTATTGCGGCGCTTTTGTTTATCTCAACTCACATCACTCCAGGAAGGTAAAATGACCAAGGCGAATATTGAAGCGCTGATCAAGCAGCTCCCACTCTTGGCGCCACTTATTGATCTTAAGGAGGTCTGCTGGTTTAACCCAAACATAACCTCTTTAGCAGAAGGTTTGCCTTATGTGGGGCTAGATGAAAAAGATATTCAAGCTGCGAGTGAACGGCTTGCACGATTTGCGCCTTATTTGATGAAAGCGTTTCCCGAAACGGAAGCTTCGCATGGCATCATTGAGTCTTCTGTGGTGGATGTTCCCAAGATGAAAGTGCGTTTGGAGCAGCAATACGACACACCAATATTGGGCCATTTAATGCTCAAAAAAGACAGTCATTTGCCAATTTCTGGTTCGATCAAAGCGAGAGGTGGTATTTATGAAGTGCTCACTCATGCAGAAAAGTTGGCGTTTGAAGCCGGCTTGCTCTGTGAAAACGATGATTACAGAAAATTGTTCAGCAATGAGTTTCGGCAGTTTTTTAAGCAGTACAGTATTGCGGTTGGCTCAACCGGCAATCTTGGTATGTCCATCGGCATCATGAGTGCGAAGCTGGGTTTTTCAGTTTCAGTCCACATGTCTGCGGATGCGCGGGAATGGAAGAAAAATAAGCTCCGGTCGCATGGTGTTAATGTCGTAGAGCACCAAGAAGATTATGGTATTGCTGTCGAGCAAGGTCGTAAAGAGGCAGAAAAAGATCCCAACTGTTTCTTTATCGATGATGAAAACTCACGGACGCTGTTTCTAGGTTACTCTGTTGCGGGTGAGCGTCTTAAGCAGCAATTTGATGACTTGGGAATCGTGGTTGATGAGCATCATCCATTGTTTGTTTATCTTCCTTGTGGTGTTGGCGGTGGACCTGGTGGGGTGGCATTTGGCTTGAAGGTAGCATTTGGCGAGCATGTCCACTGTATTTTCGCAGAGCCAACGCACTCACCGTGCATGCTGTTGGGCGTACATACAGGCTTGCATGACGATATTTCGGTACAAGATTTGGGTATCGATAACATCACCGCCGCTGATGGTTTGGCAGTCGGGCGTGCCTCGGGATTTGTCGGAAGAGCGATGGAAAGGCTACTTGATGGTTTTTACACCATTGATGACGCTCATATGTATCACCACTTGGGTGAGTTAAGTGAACTGGAAGGTATTAATCTAGAGCCTTCTGCATTAGCCGGTATGATTGGTGCAGTGCACGTCTCGAATAACCATGCTTACCAGTCTCGAATGAAATTTGACGAAGAAAAACTCAAAAACGCAACACATCTTGTTTGGGCAACAGGTGGGGGCATGGTTCCGGAAGATGAAATGGCGGCTTATCTCAAAAAATCTGGTCGGTAAATCAGCACTGTATACGTGCTTAATTAGGTAACTAATAATACAGGAATAACAAAAGGGCTCATCATTTGATGAGCCCTTCTCGTCACTGAAAATCGAATTATAGAGATTGTAATAGCTGGTAGTAACGACCTTTTTGAGCGAGTAGCGTTGGATGGTCGCCTTGCTCGATGATCTCACCTTGTTCCATCAAACAGATGCTATCCATACTTTCTAGCTCTATCAGTCGGTGTGTAATGAATACTACTGTCTTATTAGCAAAGTGTTTATTGAAAAGCGCCATCACTTTTTGTTCCGTACGCTTATCGAGGCCTTCAGTCGGTTCATCTAAGAGTAGGATTGGGGCATCACGTAGCAATGCTCGAGCAATACCGATTCGACGTTTCTCACCGCCAGATAACTGACGACCGCCGTCGCCTAACCAAGCGTCTAACCCCGGCTCTTCAAGAAGTCCGCCAAGCTCGACTTTTTGTAAAATAGTAGACAGTTGCTCATCACTTGCATCCGGAGCGGCCATGAGTAAGTTGTCACGTAGTGTCCCGTTTAGTACATCTACGCGTTGACTGACCACAGTCATTGCTGATCGCAGGTCCGACTCGCTCCAATCTTGCAGTTTTGTACCACCGATTCGAACTTCACCTTGGTTAACATCCCAGTAGCGGCAAAGAAGCTGAATCAGTGTTGATTTACCTGAACCTGTTTGACCTACAATTGCAGTTTTAGTGCCCAACGGTAGTGAGAGTGACAAGTCTTTCAGCACCTTTTGCTGACCGTCAGGGTAAGTAAAATCTATGTTGTCGAATTCAATGTCTAACGTTGTGTCTTTATGTTTCGACTGCTCAGGGAAGACAACGTCAGGTTCAGCCAAAATTACTTCATTTAAACGACGAGCAGAGGTCAACGTTTGACCGAGATACTGGAATGCGCCTGCGATAGGCATCAGAATCTCAAAGCTCGCCATGGTTGCAAACGCAAACAGCGCAATCCAAGGATCAGGAGCACGACCACCTACGCCGTCTGCAGCAAACCAAAGCATCACAACCAGTGTAATGCCGTTCACCAGCATAAGCAGGCCTGAAGCCATGCCCGTTAAGTTCGCGTTCACAAATTGGTTAGACAGCAACTGCTTCTGCTTCTCTAGAATGAGATTACGATAACGTTCTTCTGCTCCAAAGATACTCAGTTCGCTGTAGCCTTGAAGCCAGTCCAGTGTCGCCACTCGCAATTGCGCTTTATGATGAGTGAGATTCTCGCCATTGTTTTTACCCAGTTTATAGAACAGTACTGGCCATACAAACAACATGACGGTAAGAATCGAGCCAAGCAGTAGGGCGAGATGCCAATCAAAGAACGCCAGGACAGCCGTTAAACTCAATATGCCAAAAACACCAATCACGACAGGGCTGATAAGTCGAAGGTAAACGTGATCCATCGCATCTACGTCCGCTACTAGGCGGTTGAGCAGATCGGCATCACGCATCGTAGAAACACGACCCGGAATCAGTGGTGCAAGTTTCTTAAAGAAGAAGATACGTAGATCGGTAAGTAGCTTGAACGTTGCATTGTGGCTAACTACACGTTCTCCCCATCGACCTGCGGTTCGAGCCATTGCAGCGCCGCGTACCCCGGCACCTGGTAACATGTAGTTGAAGGTCTCACGAGCAACCGTCAAGCCTGCCACCGCTGCGGCTGAAATAAACCAACCTGATAGCGTTAATAAGCCAATAGACGCCGCTAAGGTCAGAAATGCCAGTAGCATACCTAGCGAAAGACCAAACCAGTGTTTCTTATAGAGTTTTAGATAAGGGAGTAAATCACGCATCTAAGTTCCCCTTGTCTGTTTCACGTTGTGCGAGGTTCGCTTCCAACATGTCTTTAAATAAGCCATATTCTGTCGACAGTGTGGCGTAATCACCACGTTGAACAATCTGGCCGTCCTGCATAACAAGAATTTGCGATACGTTTTGTAAAGGCGCAAGTTGGTGAGTAATCATCAAATTCGTTGTGGCATGCGCATACTTGTTAATGCCTTCCATAACGAGTTTTTCACTGCGAGCATCTAAGCTTGCGGTTGGTTCATCTAATAACCAAAAACGACCATTTTGTAGCATGGCGCGAGCCAGTGCTAAACGCTGCGCTTGGCCGACAGATAAACCACCAGAACGATCAGATATCGGATAATCCAACCCATGCATTTCAACAAATTCAGCAGCGTGAGAGTCATTCAACACACAATGTACGTCTGCATCCTGAATATTGTGCTTACCTAGTGTGATGTTATCTCGAATGCTACCGTGTAATAGCATCGGGTTTTGACCAATCCAGCTTACTGCCTCTCGCCATGTGGCTAGATCCAGTTGCGACAATTCACAACCATTAATCTTCAAGCTACCTTGATAAGGCATGAAACCGAGGATGGTGTTTACCAAGCTTGTTTTACCTGCGCCACTTGGTCCAACTAAAGCCGTACTTTTGTTGGCTTCAAGAGAGAAGGATAGGGGACCTGCGAGCTGCTTACCTTCCGGACTAAAAATGGTTAACTGGTCCGCTTCAATATGGATAGGGCTGTTTTTATCTAACGCTTGGGTACCATCTTTGATTTGATCGACTTCCAAATCCAGAAATTCGACAATGCTTTCTGCTGCGCCAACCGCTTGCTGTTTCGCATGATAGAACGTGCCCAAATCACGTAATGGCTGATAAAACTCTGGCGCAAGAATCAGAATGAACAAACCAGCAAAGAGCGTAACACCCGTGCCGTAGTAGCCGAAGTCCAGCTCCCCGATATAACTAAAGCCAAAGTAGACAGCGGTAATTGCGATAGAAATAGAAGTGAAAAACTCTAACACCGCAGAAGACAGAAACGCGATTTTCAGAACGTCCATGGTACGAGTACGAAAGACTTCTGAAGCACCCTTAAGAGTTTCAGTTTCAGATTTTGTTCTATCGAATAAGCGAATGGTCGTCATTGCTTGCAAGCGGTCATAAAAGTGACCCGACAAACGCTGCATCGCTTTAAAGTTTTTACGGTTTGCTTCTGCGGCTTTCATCCCAACCAGTGCCATGAAAATAGGCACTAGTGGTGCAGTGACCAGGAAGATCAAGCCTGCTGCCCAGTTTACTGGGAATACGACAACCAAAATGATGAAAGGCACTAGTACCGATAATGACATTTGAGGCAAGTAGCGTGAGAAGAAATCTTGCATATCTTCTACCTGCTCTAAGATGAGCGTTGCCCAACTGCCAGCAGGTTTGCCTTTGATGTAAGCTGGCCCAAGTTTATGAACTTTATCTAAAATGAGTTGGCGAATATAAACTCGAATTTGCTCCCCGCAACGGTAACCGGCAAGCTCTCGACCCCAGGTACAAGCAGCTCGACCGATAACCGTGCCACCGAGCCCAACAAAATGCCAAATGAGGTCGGCTTTGTCGACTTGGTCAATGATTAACTGGTGCAGAATGGAGGCGAGCAGGGCTGCTTGAGCCAATAAAAACACGCTTGAAAGTACGCCTAGGCCTATCGCAATCATAAGCCAGCGCTTGGCTAACTTACTTTGTTGCTTCAGCCACTTATTCAAGCTGCTTTGCTTTTTCTTATCCATCGTGAAGGCTTAATGATAATTGTTTTAATGAGGCGGTAGTATACAAAAGAAAACCCAGCGGGAATACCGCTGGGCTTTAAGGATATGACACAAATGTGAAAAGTTATTTGTCACCAAGTGAGTCTAAGAAACGTTCAGCATCTAATGCAGCCATACAACCTGTACCTGCAGAGGTGATCGCTTGACGGTAGTTGTGGTCCATTACGTCGCCAGCTGCAAATACACCTTCGATACTAGTTTGTGTTGCGTTGCCTTCAAGACCTGATTGAACGATGATGTAGCCATCTTTCATGTCTACTTGGCCTTCAAAGATTTGTGTGTTTGGCTGGTGGCCAATTGCGATGAATGCACCCATTACATCGATATCTTCTGTCGCACCGCTGTTCACGTCTTTAATGCGGACGCCCGTTACGCCCATATCGTCACCCAGTACTTCATCGAGAGTGCGATCGGTATGAAGAACGATATTACCGCTTTCAACTTTATCCATCAGACGTTTCACAAGGATCTTCTCTGCGCGGAATGAATCGCGGCGGTGGATCAGGTGAACTTCTGACGCAATGTTAGATAGGTATAGCGCTTCTTCAACAGCCGTGTTACCACCGCCCACAACTGCAACTTTCTGATTACGGTAGAAGAAACCGTCACAGGTTGCACAAGCAGAAACGCCGCGACCTTTAAATGCTTCTTCAGACTCAAGGCCAAGGTATTTTGCTGATGCGCCGGTAGATATGATTAAGGCATCACAAGTGTACTCACCTGGGTCGCCTTTTAAACGAAATGGGCGTTGTGATAGATCTACTTCATTGATGTGATCAAATACGATTTCAGTTTCAAAACGCTCGGCGTGTTCTTTCATGCGATCCATCAATGCTGGTCCTGTCAGTCCCTCAGCATCGCCTGGCCAGTTTTCAACTTCAGTTGTGGTGGTTAGCTGACCACCTTGTTGCATTCCCGTCACAAGCACAGGGTTTAAGTTTGCACGCGCTGCGTAGACGGCAGCTGTGTATCCTGCAGGACCAGAACCAAGAATTAATAATTTACAGTGTTTTACGTCGCTCATTATGGCTCCAAAAAGGGCGTAACATTTCCCTCGATTGTATGGAAATTCTTAGTGCTTTAAAAGCATAAACAACGATTGTGATCGAATAATTGGTTATAGATTAGAACCCACTAAATATTGATAGAGAACGTTGACTTCTAGCATAAAATTCTATTCGTAGTAGAGAAGTCTAGTTTCAAATATTGTCAAAGCGTAAAACTGAAACATGGTTCTGTTTTTGTGGTTTGATTTGGTTTGTTATGTCGTTTTCGTCGTTTTGTTGAAGCTATCAACGTTAAAAGCTGGTAATTGCAGAATATTTGCGTAACCTAGTGTGTAAATTAAATGTTAATTAATGTGCCTCATTAAAGGAGCAAATGATGTTACATTCACGTGAGAATACTCTACATTTAACACAGCTCAGCATGGCAGCAATTGAGCAGCTTTCCCCATCGTTTGAAGAACTGCCTCGTACCGAACATGCAGATGGTCAGTATCGACTACGACGTTATTCTGTGGTTGGTTTTGATAACGGCAAAGTCATCGACTTAAATAAAAATAGCTTTGTTCAATCCTCTGATATCAACCGATTTCAAGGTGATGTTGTAAGACAATTCGAGCCAATTGAGAAGGATATTCTTACCAGCGATGGCTTTCGAGAAATGTGTGAATTGTTTGTCAATGCGAATCATCTGCCAAACGGTCAAGAAATAGAAATTCACCAAATCCGTATCAGGGCACTGGAAGAAGAAACCCAAGTAGCACCTGAAGGTGTGCACCAAGACGGTTTTGATCACATTGCAATGGTTGGTGTGGGACGCCATAACATCATCGGTGGCGACATCATGCTGTACAGCAGCCATAACCAAGCCCCATTTTTCCGTAAAGTGCTAGAAACCGGAGAGGTCGCAATCTTGGCTGATAGCAAGCTGTGGCATAACGCGTGCCCAATCCGCTCTGTTATTGATGACGAAGCGGGCCATATGGATGTATTTGTACTCACGGCTACGGATAAGCGTAATGAACTTCAATCTTAATCAGATCAGAGAGCAATTTCCGGCGTTGGCTCAATACCACAACGACAAGCCCGTGACGTTTTTTGATGGTCCAGGTGGCTCACAAGTGCCTCAATCAGTACTAGACAGCATGGTAGGGTATTTAGGTTGTTTCAACGCTAACTTAGGCGGGCATTATTTTTCTAGCCAAGTGACCGTTGACGTAATGCAAAATGCGCGTGAGTCGGCTCAGGCGCTACTTAATGCCCCTTCATCTGGCAATATTGTCTTCGGTGCCAATATGACCTCACTAACCTTTCAGCTTAGTCGCGCGATTAGTCGAGATTGGCAAGCAGGAGATGAGATCATTGTTTCCGCTTTGGATCACTATTCAAATGTATCCAGCTGGCAGCAAGCGGCAGAAGATAAAGGCGTTACGGTTCATCAAGTTCGTATCAACGAAGAAGATTGTACGCTGGATATGGAGCATTTAAGCCGCCTTCTTTCTGATAAAACGCGCCTTGTCGCTGTGACTCATGCATCGAACACGACGGGCTCTATTGTGGATGTACAGCAAGTAGTCAGCATGGCGCACAATGTCGGGGCACAAGTTTATGTGGATGCCGTCCATTATGCGCCTCATCATTTGGTTGATGTTCAAGCGTTAGGTTGTGACTTTTTAGCTTGCTCAGCTTACAAGTTTTTCGGACCGCACGTTGGTATTGCTTACATAGCCGATCAGTGGCTCCACAGTATTCGCCCTTACAAAGTCGAGCCTGCCACTAATATAGGTCCAGGTCGATTTGAAACAGGAACGCAAAGTTTTGAAGGTCTTGCTGGTGTCGTTTCTGCGGTTGAGTATCTGGCTCAATTTGGTGAAGTCGGTTTACCTCTTCGCCAACGGTTGGAGCAAAGTTACCAACTGTATGAACAACATGAGCAGCGCTTGAGTGAGCGTTTCTTACAGCGTTTGAATGCATTAGATGGTGTCAATCTATTCGGTATCGCAAAGGAAGATAGCCAACTCCGCACGCCAACTTTTGCGCTAACGTTTGGCCGATATTCTCCAGAGTTCATCGCGAAAACACTGGGTGAACATAACATTTGTGTATGGAATGGTCACTTTTATGCGTTGGGCTTAGTTCGTCAACTTGGTTTAGAAGAATCGGGTGGTGTAGTGCGAATTGGTTGTATGCATTACAACACAATAGAAGAAGTCGATATGTTATTCGATGTGCTAGAAAGCATCCTTGACGCATAACTAACGATTTCTTCCTAATAGAAAAACAAAAGCTCGAGTCAAACTCGAGCTTTTTTCGTTTTTATTTGAATCAACGCGTTCTGCAAGCGATTACGCACTAACTTCAACTTCATAGGAAGTGAATTTTCTTACATTAATAACGCCAGTATCAAAGATGAGGTATTGACCTTTGATGCCTTGCAAAGTGCCAGTAACAACCGGGTTTTTATCGAAGTTATGCGAAGTGATCTTCGTTGGGTGCTGTTGTACCGGGTAGCTAAGGTCGGTAATGCTTTCGTTTAATACTTCAATGGCATCTTCGCCGAATTGCTGTTTTATCTCGGCAATTTTCTCTTCGACTAAAGGCAATAGCTCAGCAAAACGGTCCTGCAATGCCATAGGTTCACCGTCACCTTTAAGCAGTGTGCGCCAATTGGTCTTGTCTGCGATATGTTTCGCCAGTTCAACTTCAATTAAACCGGAGATATGGCGAGTTTTTACTTTAAAAATTGGCAAGCCCTGAGTCGCGCCTTGGTCAATCCAACGAGTCGGGATTTGAGTATGACGAGTAATACCAACTTTTAAGCTGGATGTGTTGGACAGGTAGACAAAGTGATCCACCATGCAATTCTCTTCACCCCATTGTGGTTCGCGACAAGTCCCTTGATCGTAGTGGCAGGTCTCTGGCTTCATGATACACATGTCGCAGCTTGCTAGCTTTTTCATGCATACAAAACAGTGGCCTTGCGAATAACTCTTTTTCGTTTTCTTTCCACATGAGCAACAAAAAATATTGCCAGTGTGAGTCAGTGTGAGCGTTTTACCCAGAAACGGAGTTAAGTCGATTTCTTCCTCACCGACAGGAAGACGGTAATTGACGGCACCGTCCAGAGAAGCACGCATTTTGTTTAGCGTGCCAGTTGCAATTAATGACATGACATTACTCATTATTGTGTTTTTGCACAGTATATACTGAAGTGGAGAAGAGATGCAGGGTTGACAGGAGCTTTAAAGTAAATGTCTTTCACTAAATTATTATGCATCGTGTTTTATTTTCTAAAAATTATGGCTGTGAAATGCTTCGCAAATAGAAGTTGGGCTGCACTTTTTAGAAATTTTAAAACGTGATAACGGTTCAAAATCCGTTACTATGTGTCGAAACTAAGAATTGAATGAAAAAGCGATTTTATTTCTTGATAAATTACCTTGATTTCATTTTTTGAAATTATTGAACCCCACGTATTGTATAATCTCAGCAGGTCACTTGCCCATGAAGTGGATCCATAACTTTATCTTTGCTCTTTCTATTTGCACTATCAGTTTGGTTGCCCTTTATAGTGTGCTTGGCGATACGCGAAAGCTGACCATTACACCTGAGCATTTCAATATCTATGCAACTAAAGATGCCAGTGAAGGAGGTGTGAGTGAGGCAGATATCACATACGATCGGCAAAGCCTAGTTCTTAGCTGTGAACTAAAGCAGAGCTCGTATGCTTGGCCTTATTGCGGAATCTCGGTTTATACCGATTCAGCAACGCCAACACAGGGTATTGACCTTTCCAACTACCATACGATTCGATTGAAGGTGCGATATGAAGAGGCAGGAATAGGGGCTAACCCTAGCCACGACCTACGTTTGTATCTTCGCAATTATAATTCTGAGTATTCCAAGCCGGACGACGAGTACACCATTAAATATAATGGCATGCAGTTTTCTCCATCGGGTTCGAGCGATATTGTCGAAATTCCGATTAAAAATCTTCAGGTGATGACCTGGTGGTTAGTAGATAACGGAGTCGCGATTGAACACTCCGCACCTGAATTTTCAAACATCACACGTATTGATATTGCAACTGGGTCTGGTGCGGCACTTGGTAAACATAGAATTGTGATTGATAAAATTGAGTTTGAAGGCGCTTACCTTGCGCAAGAAACATTGTTGTATGCATTATTAATCTCTTGGATGGCGCTTGGACTGGCTTTTTCTCTGCATGAGTTACGAAAAAATAGAGTGGCTTATGAAAAAGCGCAAAAGCGTCACCGTCATTTGGAAAAGGTGAATAATACTTTGCGAGCTCAAAACTATGAGTTTGCAGAGTTAGCGCATCGAGATGCTTTGACGGGCGCGATGAACCGATATGCTGTGCAACACTGGCTGGAACAACAATCTCGTCAGGTTCGCTGGGGGCATAACACCTTCAGTATTCTCTATTTGGACTTGGATAAGTTTAAAAAGGTGAACGACAAGTTTGGGCACCAAATGGGGGATGACATATTGCGCGAATTTGTCATGGTGGTAGCGACTTCTATTTACTCAGACGATCGACTCGTTCGTTGGGGCGGCGAAGAGTTTGTCGTATTTTGCCCTGATACCAATATTGAACAAGCGTTAGAGAAGGCAGAAATGATTCGCAAAAATGTGGAGGATCATTTGTGGGTGCACGGTGAATCATTAACTTGCAGTATTGGCGTTGCCCAAATGCAGAATGAACGCGTCTCAGAAACCATGGCGAGAGCTGACGAAGTGTTGTATCAGGCGAAGCGCAATGGTCGCAACCGAGTGGAAGCTCATTATGGTTTACTTGCTTGCGAAAAGAAGCAAGCCTGATAGCCGTTCACTAAAAGGAAAGAAAAAAGGTGGCCAACTGGCCACCAAGAGGGAAACTGCTGAACACCACTTAGGGGGGAAGTTTGGGTTATCGATACGATTACCGTGAGCAGCAGTGTAGTGCTAATCGAACTTGCTATTTTTACCAGAACAACCAAGCGAAAAGCGTTAGTGCAGCAATACAGGCAATGTTTAATACGAAACCAATTCGCATCATTTCTTTTTGCTTGATATGACCCGTACCGAACACAATCGCGTTTGGAGGTGTTGCAACAGGTAACATAAATGCACAAGATGCAGCGACGGCAATCAGTGCAGAGAGAATAACCGGAGACATGCCTAAGGCTTCTGCAATGGTCGCAAATACAGGGACAAGTAGCGCAGCACTGGCGGTGTTACTCGCAAACTCAGTTAAGAAGACAACAAAAGCAACCACTGCAAGAATCGTTAAGAGAATACCGGCTTGCTCAAGGAAGCCTGACAAGCTATGAGCTAAAAATACGCTTGTTCCGGTTGCTTTTAGGACGTTACTCAGACAGATACCACCACCAAATAGGATTAACACACCCCAGTCGGTTGTTTTCTCAATATCTTTCCACTCGACGGCGCGAGAAGCACCAAGTAGAAGGATGGCGCCAATAGCTACAAGAGTATCGAACTTCGCGAAGCCACCCAGCATAGCGTTAATAGGCTTACTGAATATCCACAACGTCACGGTCAGTAAGAAAATCGCCAACGTAATCATTTTGCCGTTTGTCCATTCGACTGGTTGATGGTCAAGGTCAAACTTGTGGCTAAGGTCAGGCTTAGTCATCGTGTACAATACGAGGATAGCGATTGGCATTAATACTAGGGAAATAGGTACACCAAACTTCATCCATTCAGTGAAGCTAAGGCCAACTTCAGCTGCTGCAATTGCGTTTGGTGGGCTACCAACCAGTGTTGCAATACCACCAATTGAAGCACTGTAAGCGATACCGAGTAGAACAAACAAAAAGGTGTTGTGGTTTTTCTTAGCGTCTAGCTTTGTCATCACACCCAGCACAAGCGGTAACATCATCGCGGCGGTGGCGGTGTTTGAAATCCACATTGACAGGCCAGCACTCACACCAAATAGCATGAATACAGCGACAGACATTTTTCCTCTTGCCAGCAATAGTACTTTATCTGCAATAGCTTGATCTAACTTTTGTTTATGTAGAGCCGCAGCTAGTGCAAAACCACCCAAAAATAGAAAAATGATGGAGTTGGAAAAGTTATTCAGTGCGGCTTGAGTGTTGAACACACCCAAAAATACCGCAAGTAGTGGTATGAGCAGCGCAGTAATGCTGACGTGAATCGCTTCGGTTAGCCACAAAATAGCAACAAAAACTAAGATGCTCAGGCCGGTTACTACTTGTGGCTCAAAGGGTAAGGTATTAAACAAGATAATGAACAATAGGATATTCGCGTTCAAAATCATGCTGTTGCGAGTGAAGAACCAATTCTTCAATGTCACAGCGAGTGCGGTCATGGGTAGTGCTCCTTTTGCATTGCCTTTTGTCGGTTTTTTTATGGCAAAGTAACTGACTTGTAGTTATTTATTGATGAAATGTTACTTTGAATGCGAAAAAGAGTTTTGCCTGAATCGTAGAGCAAATTAGAAAGTGTGATGTTGAGAATTGGAAATGGGTAGAAAACTACCCATTTGTTTTATAGAAATGTTACTAGGCTTGTGAGCCACGTTATTCCTCTATTCGACGGGGACTTGAAGAGGCTCGTTAGCTGCTTTATTTGGCTCTTTTACTGCGACGATAGGTTCTTGAGGGCCAAGAAACTTAGGCTGCGTATTGATAATATACAGGTCTAAAAACGCTTTCACACGGGCTAGCAGTTCTCGAACACGCATCGATGTTTTTTGCTTGTTGGCCGTCGGCCCTGCTACCGCGAGACACTGCGCATCAATGCTGTAAGCATTAGCGATGAACAGTGCGCGTTCACAGTGAAAGCGCTGAGTCACAATCAGAAATCGCTCCGAAGCAAAAATTTTTTTCGCTCGTACAATCGAATCTAAGGTACGAAAGCCAGCATAATCAAGGTGAATCACTTCTTCAGGCACGCCTGCTTTAAGTAAGTCGCGTTTCATTGTCCACGGTTCGTTGTATGAACGGTGGGCGTTATCACCACTCAATAAAAACTGTTTTACTTTGCCTTGGTTGTAAAGCTCAATCGCCGCATTAATGCGATGAGTGTAGTAAGTGTTGAGGATCTTTCCGATGTATTTACTGGTACCAAGAACTACGGCAACCTCATGTTGAGGGATTTGCTCGTATTCAGTGAAAATGCTCTCTTTGGCTTGTAAAACCACCCATCGGTCGATGGCAATAACAGAAACAAGCAGACTAAGTGCAGAGATCGACAAAATCAAAGCAAATCGCTTCCAGGAAAATTTCAGCTTCCACTTTGATCTTATGCGAGAAAACAACAAAACGTTTTATATCCTTAACTAAAAATGTAGTTCTCATCATATCTGATAGAAACAAAAAGAGAGAAGCCCATTTATGCCAAAATCTGGTTAGGATGATAAAAAAATAAAAGCCCCTACATGGTAGGGGCTAATTATTAAACGAATTGTCTCAAGCTTAGAACGCAGTGCGTTTGTAGCGGCGGTAAACAGGTTGCCAGAACGACTGTTCAATCGCCACGTTCAATGCTTCATCAGTAATTTCTAATGCGACACCTTGTTCAATTGCCTTTTTACCAACGGCAAATGCGATTTTTTTCGATACTAAGTGGATCTCTTCCAGTGGTGGAAGTAGTGCCCCACGACCGTTGATTGCTAGAGGAGAACATGTTGCTAGCGCGCGGCTTGATTCCATTAGCATCTCGTCAGTGACACGTTTTGCATTGACAGCAAGTACACCAAGGCCAATGCCTGGGAAGATGTAGCTGTTGTTACATTGTGCAATAGGGTAAGTGCGACCTTCATGAACCACTGGCTCAAATGGGCTACCTGTTGCAACCAGTGCTTCACCATTTGTCCAACGAATGATGTCGTTCGGTGTCGCTTCCACGCGGCTTGTTGGGTTCGACAATGGGAAGACAATCGGACGCTTACAGTGTTTATGCATTTCTTCGATGACTTCTTGGCTAAATAGGCCAGGCGCACCAGAAACACCAATTAGTACCGTTGGCTTGGCGTTACGCATAACATCGAGTAGTGAGAAGCCATTTCCTTCATTTTCCCACTCTTTCGTATTGGTATGCTTTTGCACCAAGCGTTGTTGGAAATCAAGAAGGTTAGGCATGCCTTCTTGTAACAGACCCCAACGGTCAACCATGTAAACTTGTGAGCGAGCTTGCTCGTCAGAAATTCCTTCCGATACCATTTGTGCGATGATCGCTTCTGCGATACCACAACCAGCAGACCCTGCGCCTAGGAAGGTAATACGTTGTTTAGAAAGCTGAGTTCCTGCTGCTTTACAGGCGGCAAGTAGAGAGCCAACAGTAACAGCTGCAGTACCCTGAATATCATCATTGAAGCAACACACGCGGTCTTTGTAACGCTCTAGAAGAGGCATCGCATTTTTCTGAGCAAAGTCTTCGAACTGGATCAAAGCATCAGGCCAACGGCGCTGTACCGCTTGGATAAACTCTTCTACAAATGCATCGTATTCTGCACCCGTAATACGAGGATGACGCCAACCCATGTACATCGGATCAGCTAAGCGTTGCGGGTTATTGGTACCCACATCAAGCACGATTGGTAGCGTGTAAGCAGGGCTGATACCACCACACGCGGTATATAGTGACAGTTTACCGATAGGAATACCCATGCCGCCGATACCTTGGTCACCCAAGCCAAGGATACGTTCTCCATCTGTCACAACAATCACTTTAACGTTGTGGTTTGCTGCGTTGTTCAGCAAGTCGTCAATACGGTCACGGTTCGGGTATGAAATGAACAGACCGCGACCACGACGGTAAATGTTAGAGAAGTTTTCACATGCTGCGCCAACAGTCGGCGTGTAGATGATAGGCATCATCTCAGAAATGTGATTTTGCACTAGGCGGTAATACAATGTTTCGTTGGTGTCTTGGATATTACGCAGATAAATGTGTTTATCCATATCGCTTTCGAAACTTTTGTATTGCTGGTAGGCACGTTCCACCTGCTCTTGGATAGTTTCGGTCGACTCTGGAAGCAGACCTTCTAAGTTGAATGAACTACGTTCTTCAGCAGAGAATGCACTGCCTTTGTTCAAAAGAGGGGTTGCTAAAAGAGCCGGACCCGCATATGGAATATATAGTGGGCGTTTATCGTTGTTCATTGGGTGCCTTATGTAGGGTTGAAGGATGCGCACCAAATTTTAACGGGTTCACTATTTAGTTGTAAACATGCGTTGATGCACATCAATGTAATGTCGCAAAAAAATTCAGATACCGACTAAAATATCGGCAATATTGGTTGTTTAGAGATACCTAAAGCAGGATTTTTTTACTTGGGTATAATGTTTTGCATCATCAAATCAAATCCAATTTCTATGTTTCAACTACCTATCGACAGCCTGCAAGCTGAGTTTGACCATCATGTAAGGCTTAACCATCTTGTGGTGGAAGCCGAAACCGGGTCGGGTAAATCTACCCGCTTGCCCATGTGGGCGGCAAAACACGGACGCGTTCTGGTTATTGAACCACGTCGAATTGCTTGTACCTCGCTGGCTGAATTTCTTGCGGAGCAATCTGGAGAGCCAATAGCTCGCAAAGTCGGTTACGCGATCAAGCTTCATGCCTACTTTGATGAAAAAACCGAAGTTGTATTTGTGACTCCGGGGGTTGCACTGCGTTGGTTTTCGGAAAACAAGCTAGCAGACTTTGATGTCGTGATAGTGGACGAATTTCACGAGCGACGCTGGGATATTGATCTATTAACCGCCATTTTGAAGCAAGAAAATCAACATCGATTGATCGTCACTTCTGCTACCTTAGAAGGCGAAAAGCTTGCTCGTTACCTGAATGCTAAGCGTCTGCGTTCGGAGGGACGTTGCTTTCCAGTCACGGTGACACATCGTTCTACAGACAGCCGCTATTTACCGAACAAAAAGGGATGTGAACAGGAGGTTGTCGGAGCGGTAAAAGAAGCTCTGGAAGATGAAGATGGCGATATTCTTGTTTTTCTCCCAGGACGTAAAGAGATCGCCCAATGCGCGCAGATGCTACAAAGCAGCAGTGATGTCATGGTGGTTAAACTTCATGCCTCGGTCAGTGATGAAGAACGACATCGTGCGCTGACGGTACAAAAGCAACGGAAAGTCGTATTGGCAACCAACGTCGCGGAAACCTCTCTGACCATTCCTAATATCCGTGTGGTAATCGATAGTGGTTTAGAGCGCAGAACTGTACAACGAAATGGACGTACAGCACTGACATTAACCAACATTTCTAAGGCCAGTGCCGCGCAGCGAATGGGGCGAGCAGGTCGCGTTACCGAAGGGGCTTGTATTCGTCTATATGGTGAGCACGCGCCTTTAGAGTTGGTGACACCTCCAGAATTACACAGAGAAGAGCTCGTCGAGCCCATGCTGGCAGCGGCTTGTTGTGGGTACCGTCTCTCAACACTCGATTTTCTCGACTCAATTCCCCCAAAGTCGCTAGAGGCATCTCATTCGACATTGTTATCTATGCAAGCGATTGATGAGGATGGCAATGTCACGCAGCACGGGAGAAAAGTATATCCACTACCTATTGATGCACTGTTTGCCGATCTCGTTACCAGAATTCAAGCGAAGCCAGAGAAGGAAGCAATGATTGATTTGGCTGCCGCCTTATCTGTGCCTGCGCAGCTCTATCAGCGACAAAGTGGTGAAGTCGCTGAGCTTCTATCTCAAGATGAGCCATACGGATGTGATGCCTCTTTACTGATCCGTTTGGTTCGGGGGGAGCAACTCTCAGGCATTATCATTGATGCTAGCGCGCTCGAAGAGGCACAAGGTTTAGCGAAACAAATGCGAGAAGTGTTTGAATTGCCGGAACTTGACGTTGCCTCTCGATATAAACGTGAAGCGCTCTTTTTCTCCATCGCCTCATTGCACCCTGAGCTTGTGTTTGTCCGACGATCTCGTCGAAGGGATGCTCTAGGAAATGGCGTAGTCGAGATGCTGGTTGGGCGTAACAGCCGCTTTCCTGATAAAGAAGAAGCGGCCATCGTGCTAGATAGCCATAGCGTGCCAGGACGAGGTGTTAAGCAAACACTAAACCTCGCATCGGTTATGATGCCTATCCCGCTGACGTTATTACGCGAACTTGAGCTAGGGGAGTGGCAACAAGGTGAGACGAATTATGAAGAAGAGACGCCAAGAGCAACAATGCACTTGGTCTACGCCGGGCGAACAATCTGTACTGAACATCAAGCGTTAAAAGGTGATGTTGCTGTTCAGTCTATTGTCGAAATGATAGAAGACGAGACACTGTTACCAGGTTTTGCTTCTCAAAGAAAACAGCAAATCCAACACTGGAAACTCTACAACGCATTGGGCCTTAATGTCGAAGGAGAAGAGGTTAACGACTTGGGCTCCTTGACATTTTCTAGCTGGTTAAAGGATCAGTTGGAAACATTAGGCGTTGAAAACATCGATGATATGGCGTTGTTTGAACCAGAAGACTTAACATTTAACGGTGTTCCAGAATGGGAATACGACGATTTCACGGAGCAGTACCCTTTAGAACTTTCGCTGCCAGAACTCCAACTAGATGTCGAGTATTACGCGTCTCGCAAGCTGGTACAGGTCGTTTATCGAGAGGGAAACCGTAAGGGAGACCCGAAGCGTTGGGAGCTGCCACGTTGGGCGGGTTGGAAGATACAGTATAAAAAGGCCAGTCGAGTGATTGATGTAAAGTAGATCGGCGGATGACGTTGTGACAAGAATTGATATTTTCTTGGTGAATCTATAATAATTTCATATTGATAGCGTTACTTGCGTGTTGTTTTTAGTTTCTTAATTGAAATATTAATCAATTGAATGCTTATATATAGCGAAGCTGTACATCAGTTGTTACAAAGCTGGTTTTAATATTTCCTTTTGTATGTAAATTAGGGCATAAAAGACGAATGTTTTATATCCCATTGCTATATCAAAACAGTTGAACGATATTTGGTATATCTCATTTTCGAGTGTCGGGGGCATAGAATGGATCAACAAGGAAAGACGTGCATTGAATTCGACTACACTAGCTTTTTAGGAGCGACAGGTAGTAAAAAATGGACCTTTTTAGAGGCATTTGCCACCATCGCGCCTATTTTCGGTTTGATGTGGAAACAGAACATTGCGGAATTGCGCAAGCCTGAAGATCGGTTGTGGGATGCCGCATTAAAATCGATGTCTTCTCGTAAAAGTGATGAATCCAATTTGGTCCGCTTAACCCAGCTAGCTAAACATGAAGGGATCAATGAATTGCGAGTCGTTATGCCATATTCGCTCGATGTTCAGCAAATCGAGTACATAGAATCTCGCAGTCAGTTGAAGGTGGATACGTCAGAACAAGATGTCCTTAACATCAAGTTTTAGGCTGAGCATTTCCACTTCATCGATGTACCACTTAACAATAGTGCAATGAAAAGCGACCTCAAAGTAGGTCGCTTTTTTATTTTGAGGTTTTTGTCACAGGTCTTGGAAGTGTGATGAATATAGAGTATTTGCACTTAAATTAACAAAAATGTAACGTTTGGAAATGCAATTGTCATAACTAGCTTCTAACTTTGTGCTTTTAGGACAAATTACCGACTAAGTGGTTGGTACTGTAAGTTCGAATTAACGTCCCTTATTGGCACACAAGGATGATTGAGTCACCACGTCATTTGGGCATAAAAACAAACACAATAAGAAAGGAAGTCAATATGTCTTTGTCTCGTCGAGACTTTATGAAAGCTGCCTCTTCAACGGCGATTGTTACCGGGCTGGTGGGCTGTGGTAGCGATGCTAGTGAATCTGTTGCGGTTACCTTTGAGCACGGAGTGGCGAGTGGAGATCCTACTCAAACACAAGTAATCATTTGGACTCGTGTTACAACCTCAGCGAGCTACGCAGATGTAAGCTGGCAAGTTTCATCTAACGAAAATTTTACTGATATCGTGCAAAGTGGCACTTTTGCCACAGACACGAGCCGAGATTTCACGGTAAAAGTTGATGTTCAAAACCTCAACGCAAATTCTCGCTACTACTATCGATTCATGGTTGGAGATGTCACTAGCGAAGTCGGGCAAACTCAAACATTACCAGAGGGTGGTGTAGAAAAGGCATCCATGGCCGTTGTTTCTTGCGCAAACTATCCTGCTGGTTATTTCCATGTGTATCGAGAGATCTTAAATCAACATGAGCAAGAACCGTTTGATGTGGTACTTCATCTCGGTGATTACATTTATGAGTATGGGGCTGGTGGCTACGCTAGTGAAGATGCTGAGGCACTAGGGCGAGAGCCAAGCAAAGGCACTGAATGCATTACCTTAGATGATTACCGAAAACGGTATGCGCAATATCGCCAAGATGCTGATCTGCAAGCGTTACATGCGAGCCTACCAATGATTGCAGTCTGGGATGACCATGAGCTTGCAAATGATAGTTGGAAAAATGGTGCGGAAAACCATCAAGAAGAGGAAGGCCGCTTTAATGATCGTCGTGCAGCTGCGGCTGCCGCGTGGACAGAATGGTTGCCCGTTCGTGAAAACACTTTCTCAAACATGCTGATTTACCGTCAGTTTTCGTTTGGAAGTTTAGTCAATTTGATGATGCTCGACACGCGACTTGTGGGGCGTGATAAACCGTTGGATTATTTCTCGTTCAGCTCACCAACGATGGAAGCTATTGGCGGTTTAGTTGCCCAGTCGCGCAGTCAAGACCGAGAGCTGTTAGGCGGTGACCAACTCGCTTGGCTGATGGATGCGTTCAGTACGCACGACGCAACTTGGAATGTGCTAGGGCAACAAGTGTTAATGTCTCGTATGGAGTTGCCAAGTTCGGTTATGACCGCGATGTTTCAATTGTTTACTGCCACTGAAGAACAAAAAACAGAGGCGTTATTAGCGGTAAACTCTGCGATTACGGGTTATCTCTCTGACCCAAGTTTAGATACCATTGCTTTGCCATATAACCTAGATGCATGGGATGGTTACTACGTTGAGCGAGAGAACGTTTATCAACTGGCCAAAGCCAGCAGTGGTAACTTTGTCTGTTTGGCAGGAGATACGCACAATGCATGGGCAAGTGAGCTTAAAGACGTATCTAAGCATCCTATCGGGGTAGAGTTTGCGACTAGCTCTGTGAGTTCCCCTGGGTTAGAAGCCTACCTCGCGTTAGACCCTGTTGCGATCACTCAAATGGAATACACGCTGCCGCACTTAGTGTCAGAATTACAGTGGGCAGACATCAAACAGCGTGGCTTTATGCGCGTTACTTTTACGCCCGACAAGGCAGAGGCGACCTGGTATTTCGTATCAACGATTAAAGACAAAACATATCAGGTGACGACCAAGTCAGCCTCTACAACAGATGGCACTACGTTAAATATCGGCTAAACTGAGCCTAATACGAAAAAAGTCCGCAAGCTAGTGCGGACTTTTTATTGGAAAGCATTTAGCAATCTAGCGACAGTGCTAGTCAATCAATCCGTATTCTTTGCTCAGAACTTCGATGATTTCCGCTTTCGGATTCTCACTCAAATGAATCGGCTTGCCTGTAATCTTCTCGGCAATACCAATGTAGGTGCTCGAAATCGCCATCAAAGATTCGACGGGTAAAGCATTATCACGAGCGAGTGCTTCACGCTCTGGCATACGTTCTTTATTTAGCAAGATATCTGGGTCAGGGAAGTGGTTAAGTAGGAACTGGCGGAAACCTTCTTTTGAGTTCTCTACGATGTGACCTGCTTGGTACTCTTTAGCATCCCATATACGAGACGAGTCTGGTGTACCCACTTCATCCATGTAAATCAGCTTTTCATTGCCAGCAGCATCATGAACATAACCAAATTCGAATTTGGTATCGACAAAGATTTGGTCGATTTCTTCTAACGCTTGGCTTATAACGTTAAAGCCTTCTTTCAGCAATTTTTCGTAGAGTGCGATATCGTCAGCGCTTGAGAAGTTAAATGCTTCGTAGTTGTCTACGATGTTTTGACGAGTAATATTTACGTCATCCGCTTCTGGCACACCGGGAATGCCTTTTAGAATGCCTTTTGTGGATGGGGTCATTAGCAACTCTGGCAGTGCTTTGTCTTTTCCTAACCCTTCAGGAAGTTGGATTCCACAAAACTCGCGCTCGCCATTTGCGTAAGCGCGCCACATCGAACCCGTGATGTATTTGCGGCAGATGGCTTCGATTTTTACCGGTTTGGCTTTTTGTACAATCCAAACAAAAGGGTGAGGAATGTCTAGAATATGGCTATCTGCTAAGCCATTTTCTTTGAACAGTTTGAACCAGTGATTAGAAATCGCATTAAGCGCAGCCCCTTTACCCGGGACACCATTAAGACCACCTTCAGCATGCCAAATACAATCGAATGCAGAGATTCGGTCGCTAATTACCATGATAGCCAAAGGCGCATCTGGAGCGACATTGTATCCTTTTTCTTTGATCAGTCGGGCGCTGTCTTCTTCAGTTAACCAGTAAACTGAACGAACTTTTCCACTATGAACGGGTTTATGGGTGCGAATTGGCAGGTCGTCATTGACGGCAAGTACTTGATTAGCAAGGCTCATTGCGACATTCCTATCATCTTAATCAAACGTCAGAAAGAGAAGATATTCAGCAAAATGTGGGCGCTGAATAAATCGAATGTGGGCATCATACCAGAACTATTTTAACTCGCCAGAGAAAAAGCAAACGTTTGCCTGTTTTCTTTAATACAAAAAAAGCCCCCTTAAAAAGGAGGCGAGATGCAGGATGGATAACGTCGATCTTGTTAGTGGTACTTATTAACTCTGCCTTCGACGAAAAAGACTTCACACTGATAACGTTGAGCAATATCGCGAAGCATTGATTGATTCATTAGGGCAATCTTGTTCGATGCGACGACAGCGCTAGCGTTACCAGACTGAATAGCTTTAATCACGATTTCCACTTCAGAAAGCTGTTGAGACGGCTTCATCTGAATGATGTTTTTACAGCAAATATTAGAAGCAGTGAGTTGTTCAAAGTCTGGACGAGGGCAGTCTGCTGTAAACAAAATCCATTGTTTCTGCTGCGATAAAACAGCCAGCTTAAATAGAAGCTGATCCGAAACGGCCATGGGCTTAGTTGCTTGTGCTAATACGTTGTAGCGAGAGTATGTATGAGATTGACTTTGTAACTGCATCTTACTGTTCCTTTATACATGCTGTATGCCTATACAGTAGTTTGTTTTGGCGACCTGATCAACAAGTTTCTCAAAAGTTATTTGCGGTTTTTTGAGAAGGAAATAAAAGGATTTTATTTTAAGTAATTGAATTTATTTGTTTATTTTTCATTTCTGATATGTCTAACATCAATTTAAAAATGTGAGGTGAGTAGAAAGTTGGATGAGAGACATACAGGGGTTTACTACTGTATATACAGGTGTTTTTCACGGACAATGGTTTGTATACAGTGGGAGAGGGCTGATAACCGATGCGACGTGCTATGTAAGATAGGAGGGAATACGAGATAGAGATTGGAAATAGGGCTTGGCCGATCAAAAAAGCGCCTTAAAAGGCGCCTTTGAAAATCAGTTCCGTTGATTCCGTCTTGCTTAGCTCGCTCGTTGCAAGCGTTCGCGCATTTGTAATTCGCCTAGGTTAAATAGGCGCACGTCGATTTTCGCCATATCGTAGCAAGCTTTACATGAGTAGTGGTGCTTGCCATCTAAATAATCGTGACGAGTTACAAGGCTAGGTTTTTTACACCAATCACAGGTGCCTTCTTCAGTGAACATTGATTTTCTCCCCACCTAGATTAATTTGAGTCGTTAGGTGTTATTTTGCGCCGGGCATTATGGCATAAAAGCGCGACTTAAGTTAAATGTCTGTTAATTTGTTTGAGAGGGAGATCGATTGCGGCGCTTGATTATATAGGTCTAAAAGCATGCTAGCCAAAGTATCCTGACCTATTTTTACTGTTTTGTAACATTTTGTGAGACGAGCTTAAAGGCATGATTGAGTCGCTTCATTTCTTCTTCACTGCCTCTTGTGTCAGGATGATAAAGCTTTGATAGCTGTCTATAGCGTAGCTTGATTGCTTGTAAATCAGGGATGTGTTGTGGTGTGTAGCCAAACATAGCACACGCGACGCTTAGCTTATGGTTCTCTGCCTGGGTTTTGGATTTCTTAAATTCTTTGAATACTTTCTCTAGCTGGCGTTTCAGTTGCTTGTTCGTAAACTCTAGCTCTTTTATTTTTTTCGCCATTCGTTGATTTTGGCTTTCCTCTTTGGCTTCAAGCGCTTTTCTATTCTGCTTAAGTTTCTTGATTACGAGAAAACTTAAGCCGCTGATGATGAGTATCGCCGCTAGCCAGATCAGCCATAAAAACTGCGAGTGTTCTACTTTGGGGTTTGCAACTGTGCTTTTCTCTTCCTGTGCTTGCTCAGCCTTTTTATCGAGCGACTTTATTTGCGAGACTTGTTTAGCTCGCAGTTGGTTGAAGCGCTGCTCTAATAGTTGATTATAAGCTTCTTCTGCTGCTGGATTATGCTGAGAAGCCATTTGATACAAGGCTTCAGTCAATTGAGAAGTTGTGACCTTATCTGGATTGCGCTGAATAAAATCGGCGAGAAGAAAGCCACGATCGGTTGGGTCATTGAGTGCGATAGAGGTTAGCCAATATAACGCTTGTGTTTCATTTTTTTCACCATTGATCCCTTTAGCAAAGTCGTTCGCGAGCTGTTTTTGTGCAGGGAGGTAACCTTGGTTGGCGGATTGCTCTAGCCAGTAGCGCGTTTCTGGTGAGGCTTCAGCTTCGTTTGATGCCAATAATTGTTGTGCGTACTCGTATTGTTCGATGGGGTCATTTGGAGCTTGAGAGGCAAGCGAGTAACCAGAAAAGCTGAGGCTAAATAAGCAGAGTAGGGCAGACGTTTTGACAGACATCAATATGTCAGGCCTAACGATAATGGTTAGGCCTGCTCCGGTAATTTTTTATTATTACCGTTATGGTGCAACCAAATTACTTCAGTGGCAAGATCTGGATTTCAACACGACGGTTGCACGCACGACCTTCAGAAGTTTGGTTTGAGCAAATTGGGTTACGTTCGCCGTAGCCGCGTGCAATTGCACGACCAGATGCAACGTTTTGAGATACTAGGAATTGACGTACGGACTCTGCACGGCGCTCTGACAACGTTTGGTTGTATGACTCACTACCTGTGCTATCCGTGTAACCGTCAATAACGAGACTGGTATCTGGGTACTCAACTAGGATGCGAGCAACACCGCGTAGAGTATTATGGATACTAGCATCAAGCTGGTAAGAGCTTGAAGAGAAGCCGATACCGTTTTCCATACGCAGTAAAAGCTGATTTTCACCAACACGCTGAACTTGTACGCCAGAGTTTAGCAAAGCGCGACGTAATTCCGCTTCTTGTTGGTCAAAGTAGTAACCAACGCCAGCGCCAGTCGCTCCGCCTGCGGCTGCACCAATGAGTGCATGCTGACGACGTTCTTTAGCATCATCACCCGTTGCTAGGCCGATTGCTGCGCCAGCGATCGCACCAATAAGCGCGCCTTGCGTGGTGGAGTTAGTTTCGTATTCACCCGTTGTTGCATTTTGGCGTTGAGTGGCTTGACAGCCAGTAAGAGCTAGCACTAGAGCTAGTGCAATAGGCATCTTTTTCAAGGGAAAATCTCCGTATAAAACTGAGGCGAAACCATGCCTCATAATGGGATGCGAATTATGAATAAACAAGCATTAATATTTGTTATGAGAAAGTAAGATTGATAAGAGTTTCTGTAAGAAAATTCCTATCAATACTGCCAAAGCTCTCAAAGTAAGCCCTATAGACATCGAAGTCATGGGTGCTTATGTGAATCCTTTACTATTCTGGCTATTTCGATGAATCGCCCAACATTTTGCGTGCTTGTTCGCCGCCCACTCCACGGTTAACTGAAACCTTTCTACCTTTCTTTAAGCCCACTTCGTAGTCTTCAGTTAGGTTTTTCATCGCTTCTTTCAATTGCTTCTTGAACGTTTCGCGGTCAATGTTTTGGAATTCTTTATCAATATAGTCATTAATTTTATTGGCCGACTCTTCATCTGGAGAAATAATTGGCAATTTTTCAATCGCGCCTTCCACCCAGCCAGATACAAATGAGTTCACACGGCGAGTCACTTCCTGAGAAGAGGTGCCGGTGCCAGCAAAGCTGTTTCGGAATTGTCCGGTACTTTCGTTCATCTCGCGATAAACAATATCGAAAGCAAATGCAGCAAAAATAGCGCGATCTGCTTCACCGATAAATTCGACACGTTTGAGCCCTTTGTGATTCAACAATACTGCTTCGACACCGAATTTTGTGTTAATGCCGCGAATCACTCGCAATATGGTAGAACTGATGTTCGCTGGTAGCAGATGAGAAGATTGTGTTTTTCCCATTCTGATGAACTCAATATCGTCTTTATCGAGACCATATTTAAGCATGAGGCGATGTGCCATTTTGATAGCATTGGCAGCCTCATTAACATTAGCGGAATTGCCCAGTTCTAAGCACTTGGCGATTTTTTTCAGAGCTTTTTGTTTATCCATCGACAACCAGTAACGAAAGCAGAAAATTTATGAAGTCAGACATATTACCTTTTTTGACATAAAAACGAAATACAAGGTGGGACTGAAGATAATTTCTGCACATAAAAAGAAGCCTCGCATTAAGCGAGGCTGGCGTTTTAGTTCGTCGTAATCAGTATGAAGTCGTACTTGTGTCTAAGAAGCCATTCTTCATTAAGATTCGTTAGAATTACAACCCGAGCTGGTTGAGCAAGTCATCGGCATCATCGTTTGATCCCGACGATTTAGATTCTTTCTCAGCCAACTGTTTACGTGTTGCCTCTAAAATGTCGTCTGGGTTTTCGTCTTCAGCAACTTCAAACTCTTCCAGTTGGATGAACTCAGTTTTATCCATTGCTAGCTCGAGATAGAAAATATTGTTGTTTTCGGTGGAGAACGTCACTCTGCGCGCTTGAGGGCGGTCAAGGTTGGTATCAACTTGTAAGATAACTTGCTTATTCAGCGCCAGCATTTTTGGTTGGTTTTGTGTGATGTTCGTTTGCAGGTCTTTACGAATTTTATTAGTGAAGTCTCCGACCAGTTGATTCATGAGTTCACCCAGAACATCGCCTACCTCGTCAGAAGTATGAGATATTGCCAGTTCTTCTTCTGGCATGCCCATATTACGCATGTAGTTGGTGTAGATCTCCAGTGCGGCTTTTGCCGTAAAATTAATCACAACTAGCCCGGTAAATCCGCCATCAAACAGAACAAAACAGCCAAAATCTGGTTTGAGGCTAGTCTTGTGGATTTTTTGCACCATTGCTGAATAATTTACTTGAGAAGATGTCGCCGAAGTAAGTACGCCAGAAACAGACTGGCAAAGTTTGAGAAGGATATCTTCAGTGGTCACAATTTTATTTTTTTTCATTCTGAAAACTCATCTAGAAACGCGATTCGTTCCCCAATGTAAGGCATCAAGCGTGAAAAAATAAAGCATAAGTTTAATTATTGTATCGAGATTCTGATTTGCTCGTCTTTTTAAATGTTGTAAAGTGACGAAATTCAAAGAATATTACTTCACTAACTCTTTTGTGGTGTTTTTTTCGCTTAGCGCCAATTTGTATGAGAAGTGAGCAAATAATTACACAACCCGCAGCTGATCGGATCAGCGTCGTAGGGGCAGGAAGCAAATGTTACCAAGATTACACTCGCAAACTGATGTCGATCCTCTTGTTCTTAGTTTTCTGAAAGAGCTTGAGCACGCCGGATTCACTGGTGATATCGAAAGCCAATATTCAAGTCGACTAGCGGTTGCCACTGACAACAGTGTTTACCAGCAACTTCCTCAGTCTGTCGTTCATCCCAAAACGACAGAAGATGTTTCTCTCCTCGGGAAACTGAGCAATAAAGAAAAGTACGAACGAATTACCTTTTCACCTCGTGGTGGCGGCACGGGGACCAATGGTCAGTCGCTAACCAAAGGTATTGTGGTGGATATGTCTCGCCACATGAACAAAGTGCTTGAGATTAATGAGAAAGAAGGCTGGGTTCGTGTACAAACTGGTGTAGTGAAAGACCAGTTAAATGACGCAGTTCGCCCTTATGGCTACTTCTTCTCTCCAGACTTATCTACCAGTAACCGTGCAACGATTGGCGGCATGGTCAACACCGATGCTTCTGGTCAAGGTTCTCTGAAATACGGAAAAACATCCGATCATGTTTTGTCGCTACAAGCGGTGTTTGCTGATGGCTCAGTTCTAGAATCAGACCTGTCCAACGGCTACCCAAAAGAAGACGAGTTTGCTGCCAAGGCGCTACGTGTAACGGAATCCGTATGTCGTGAAAAACGCCAGCAGATCGTAGATAAGTTTCCTCCTCTTAACCGCTTTTTAACGGGCTACGATTTAAAAAATGCCTTGAATGAAGAAGGTGACCGTTTCGATATCACACGAGTACTGTGCGGCGCTGAAGGTTCATTGGCATTCATTACCGAAGCGAAGCTTAACCTGACGCCAATTCCGAAAGCGCGTACTTTGGTTAACGTTAAATACAACAGCTTTGATTCTGCACTGCGTAATGCACCGTTGATGGTCGAAGCGAAAGCGCTGTCTGTAGAAACCGTTGACTCGAAAGTGCTTAATCTCGCGAAGCAAGATATCGTCTGGCACACCGTGAGTGATTTGCTTACCGATGTTCCAAATAAAGAGATGCTTGGCATCAATATGGTGGAATATGCAGGTCAGGACGAAGAAGAAGTTGCAGCGCAGGTTGCATCGCTGACCGCCAAGCTCGATACCATGCTGGAAACAGAAGAAGCGGGCATCATCGGTTACCAAGTCTGTAACGATGTAGCGAGTATCGGGCGTATTTACAACATGCGTAAAAAAGCGGTGGGTTTGTTAGGCGCAGCAAAAGGCCGCGCTAAACCGGTCGCATTTGCTGAAGATACCTGTGTGCCACCAGAAAATCTGGCGGACTTCATTGTAGAGTTTCGAGAGCTGTTAGACAGCAAGTCTCTGAATTACGGCATGTTTGGTCACGTCGATGCCGGGGTGCTTCACGTACGTCCTGCGTTGGATTTGTGTGACCCGCACCAAGAAGCATTGATGCACGAAGTTTCTGATGAAGTGGTTAAGCTGGTGGCGAAATACGGCGGTTTGATGTGGGGTGAACACGGCAAAGGTTTCCGTTCAGAATATGGCCCTGAGTTTTTCGGTGATGAGTTGTTTACTGAGCTGAGACGTGTGAAGGCGGCATTCGATCCACACAACAAAATGAACCCGGGCAAAATCTGTACGCCGCTTGATAGTGATGCAGAGCTTGTCAAAGTTACCGATACCAAACGTGGTTACTATGACCGTCAGATTGACGTTCAAGTACGTGACAGCTTTAAACAAGCGATGGAATGTAACGGTAACGGTTTGTGTTTTAACTACGATACTAGCTCGCCAATGTGTCCATCGATGAAAGTAACAGCCGATCGTCGTCATTCACCAAAAGGTCGTGCAGGTTTGGTTCGTGAGTGGTTGCGTCAGCTTACTGAGCAAGGCATTGATATTCTTGACTTAGAAAAGCAAACACTAGAAAACAAAACATCAATCAAAACCATGATTGACCGCGTACGTCATTCTATCAATCGTCGTCACGAATACGATTTCTCCCACGAAGTGTATGAAGCGATGAATGGTTGTTTGGCGTGTAAAGCATGTGCGAGCCAGTGTCCGATTAAAGTCGATGTTCCGAGCTTTCGCTCACGCTTTTTAAACATCTATCACTCTCGTTATCAACGTCCTGCAAAAGACTATCTGGTTGCGAACATTGAGACTATGCTGCCGATGATGGCAAAAGCGCCAGGTGTCGTAAATGGTGTTTTGAAGCAGTCGTGGGTGAAAAGTTTAACGGCATCTACGGTCGGGTATGTCGATGCGCCGTTGTTATCAGTACCCACCTTGAAACAACGAGTAGAGTCGCTGACAACGCCTTATGATCTGCAAGCGCTCAGTGGTTTGTCTTCGTCTGAAAAGAGCAAGCATGTTTTAATTGTTCAAGACCCATTCACTAGCTACTACGACGCTGATGTCGTTGAAGACTTCGTTAAGTTATTGAAAAAGCTGGGTATGCATCCGGTACTTCTGCCGTTTAAGCCGAATGGTAAAGCACAACACATTAAAGGGTTTTTACGTCAGTTTAAGGGCACAGCAGCCGACACAGCGAAGTTCTTGGCGATGGTAGCGGATCTGGATATTCCATTAGTTGGCGTCGATCCTGCTTTGGTGCTGTGTTATCGAGATGAATACGCTGAAGTGCTTGGCAGTAAGCGAGGTAATTTCGATGTACTAACAGCCCACGAATGGCTTTACCCAAGACTAGAAGCGTTTGAAAGCGGAGAGCATAAGGCGCAAGAACCTTGGTATCTGTTTGCTCACTGTACTGAGAAAACCAAAATGCCAAATGCGGAAAAAGAGTGGGGCGCTATTTTTGCTCACTTTGGTGCAGTTTTGAATACGGTACCTGTTGGTTGTTGTGGTATGGCGGGTACGTTTGGTCATGAGGTTGATAAGTTGTCGATGTCGAAAGATATTTACAATTTAAGCTGGAAGCCAATCTTAGATAAGTTGGATAACGAGAGATGTTTGATTACAGGCTATTCTTGCCGCAGCCAAGTTAAACGCTTTGAAGGAACGAAGCCCAAGCATCCCGTTCAGGCGCTGTTAACTTTGTTGTAATCGGACTAAATCAAGCCCAGTTTTACTGGGCTTTTTAGAAACCGTATTTAGACCCTTTCAAAGGATATGAATCTTGAGAAAACTTGAACTCAAAGTCCCACCTGTTGTGGTGTTTTTGCTAGTCATACTTTTGATGTACGGACTTAAAGTTTTGACGCCGAGCATGAACATTCGAGTACCCTTTGTTGAATTTGTAGTAGGTGTATTAACTTTGTTGTCTGGCTACATGGGCATTGCTGGCGTGTATGAATTTCGCAAAGTAAAAACCACAGTGAACCCAGTAAAACCTGAAGCGGCATCTTCTGTTGTAAGAACTGGTGTGTTTGCCTTTTCACGCAACCCTATGTACACGGCATTATTGCTTCTAATCATAGCAACTGGTTTGTGGTGGCCGCACTTGAGTGTGGTGCTTTGTGGCGTGATATTTGTCAGTTATATGAATCGGTTTCAAATCAAGCCTGAGGAACGCGTTCTAGAGCGATTGTTTGGTGAGGAGTATGTGGATTATAAAAATCATGTTCGTCGTTGGCTCTAAGCATTGCGTTTAGTTTTGTTTGGATGAGACATAAAAAGAAAGCCCAACGGTCGACGTTGGGCTTTCTTTTAGTAAACACGTTTTTTGTGCGCTTCTGATAGGGCAGTCGACTAGGCTGCCTTAACGAACTTTGCTAGGAATGCATCCTTACGTTCATTAAAGCGGCGTACAAGGTCATCAACCGCTTCTTGGTCATATGGCTTCAAGCCACTGGCAACCATGCGCTTAATACCTTTACCAACGACTTCACCGTCTTCTTTAAACGCAAAGTTTAAGGTGACTACACCTCGTTTTCCTTCTACGTCGAATGTTGCGCCAGTGAAATCCACCTCTGGATGCGTAAGGTCTAAGCGTGAAAATTCGACTTCCATGCTTTCATAAATAACTAATGGACGCTGGCAGTTAATCATCATTTGCTTCTCTTCCATAAGAGGAACCATGATGTGAGGGAAGTTCATACCAGAAAATTGCACGTAATTTGTCACTACATGCTCAATAAATGCCGGATCGTGGTTAGTTTCACCTTCACGGGACATGTGTAAGTATTCTTTACCTGCCTCGTCAACAACAGCGCTTTCTTTGTCACACTTATTTTCAATATGAAGTGCTACACCATCGTTTACCATGCCAGAGAAGTTAAAACGCATCTTTTGGCTAACGCCTTCTTTACTAAGAAGCACAGCGAAAAGTAAATCTCCAGGGACACAAAAGCGTTTGTTGTCTTCATCATGAATTGGGTTGTAGTCACCTGCGACACGTTTTGCAAAGTGGCTTGCTTGTTCGCGAGTGAACTGAAACTGGTGATTAGTGTTTGAAAAATAAGGTGTTAGAAACATAATTTTTACGTAGTAACCAAAACTGTGTGGGATTATATGCGAATATCTGCGTAGCAATGGTCCATCCAGTGAAAACTTCACCGTATCCTAACAATAAGACACTATTTCGGCGGATAAACCGTTAAAAACGCATACTTTAGCAACGCTTTTATTTGTGAAAACAATAAACAACGACCTTTTCGCTCGCCTATCTTTTAAAGTATAGCCATCAAAGTAGACTGGCGTTCATAAATAGTGCCATCAACATGTTTAATCGTATGTAAAAAGGCTCCACGCAGAACGTAGAGCCTTCAAGTCATCATCTGGTTATTCGGTGAAATGCCAGTTATGCTTAATTATCGAACACTTGGTAACAAGCTCTCTGGCATGAGTGTATTGTGGATAGCCAGCTTAAGCAGAGTGTTTGCCTGTTCAATGTCTGGAGCAAAGTAGCGATCTTTATCGTAGAACGATACTCTGTCACGCAGCATTTGTTTGGCAATCTCGATACGCTCAGAAGACTTGTTTGGTGCTCTAAAGTCTAGGCCTTGTGCTGCTGAGAGGTATTCGACCGCCAGAATGCCGCGAGTGTTTTCTCCCATTTCTTTCAATCTGCGAGCCGCGAAGGTTGCCATTGAAACGTGATCTTCTTGGTTTGCTGATGTTGGCAAGCTGTCTACTGACGCTGGGTGAGCGAGCGTTTTGTTTTCACTTGCTAACGCAGCAGAGGTAACCTGAGCAATCATGAAACCAGAGTTCACACCACCATTGTCGACTAAGAACGGTGGCAGTTTTGATAGCGCGCTATCGATAAGTAATGCCATACGACGTTCAGACAAGCTGCCGATCTCGGCAATCGCAAGTGCTAGGTTGTCGGCTGCCATTGCAACAGGCTCCGCGTGGAAGTTACCGCCAGAGATGATGTCACCATCTTCAGCAAACACCAACGGATTATCTGATACGGAGTTCGCTTCTACTTGCAATACTTCCGCCGCATTGCGGATTTGCTGTAAACACGCACCCATCACTTGAGGCTGACAGCGCAAAGAATACGGGTCTTGTACTTTTTCACAGTTAGTGTGCGAATCACCTATTTCACTCGATGTGTCCAACAAATGACGGTATGCGAGTGCTGCGTCCATTTGGCTGCGATGACCACGTACACGGTGAATGCGCGGATCGAATGGACGTCGGCTGCCGAGAGCGGCTTCAACAGACATTGCACCACAAACGGTTGCTGACGCGAAAAGGTCTTCCGCGATAAACAGGCCTTCCAATGCGAACGCTGTGGATGCCTGAGTCCCATTTAGTAGCGCTAAGCCTTCTTTTGGCGCCAGAGTGATAGGCTCTAGACCTGCGATTTTTAATGCTTCTTGCCCGGAAATGATATTACCGTTGTGGCGAGCTTGTCCTTCTCCCAGTAATACTGTGCTCATATGGGCTAGAGGAGCTAAGTCACCTGATGCGCCAACAGAGCCCTTTTTAGGTACGCAAGGGTAAACTTGTGCGTTGACTAGGTCGGTCAGCATATTAATGACTTTTAGGCGAATCCCAGAAAAGCCACGAGACAGACTATTGATTTTTAATACCATCATCAGACGAACCGTTTCATCTGACATAAACTCACCGATACCTGCCGCATGAGAAAGAACGATACTGCGTTGAAGTGTTTCTAAATCTTCTGGTGCTATTCGTGTGTTAGCCAATAGCCCAAAACCAGTGTTAATTCCGTAAACCGTTCGATCTTCCGCGATGACTCGGTCTACGACCTGTGTGCTTTCTTCAATGGCCGGAATGGCTTCAGGATCCAAAGTAAGGTTGACTGGTGAACGGCTCACTTGGCGTAGTTCGTTTAAGCTAATATGACCCGGCTTTAGCGTTAAATTTAACATCTCTTTCATCCTTACTTGAGCTTCTTCAGTTCTTCGTTGAGCATTGGCAAATCTAGCCCTTGCTCTGCTGCACATTGTTTAGCGATATCGTATCCCGCATCAGCATGACGCATCACGCCTGTTGCTGGGTCGTTATGCAGCACGCGGGCAATACGTTGTGAGGCATCTTCACTGCCGTCACAGCAGATAACCATACCTGAGTGTTGCGAGAAGCCCATACCTACGCCACCACCGTGGTGCAGTGAAACCCAAGTTGCGCCGCCCGCCGTGTTGAGTAGCGCGTTTAATAATGGCCAGTCTGATACGGCGTCAGAACCGTCCATCATACCTTCGGTTTCACGGTTCGGGCTTGCTACAGAGCCAGAATCTAAGTGATCTCGACCAATGACAACGGGCGCTTTAAGTTCGCCATTTTTCACCATTTCGTTGAATGCTTGACCAAGACGCTCACGATCTTTAAGACCAACCCAGCAAATACGCGCAGGTAAACCTTGGAACTGGATGCGTTCGCGAGCCATATCTAGCCAGTTATGTAAGTGCGGATTATCTGGAATTAGCTCTTTTACTTTTTGGTCGGTTTTATAAATGTCCTCAGGATCGCCAGAGAGAGCAGCCCAACGGAAAGGACCGATACCTTCACAGAATAGAGGACGAATGTAGGCTGGAACGAAGCCAGGGAAATCAAATGCGTTTTCTACGCCTTCTTCCAAGGCCATCTGGCGGATGTTGTTACCGTAGTCGAGTGTTGCGGCGCCGCGATTTTGCAGCTCTAACATCGCTTGAACTTGCACAGCCATGGATTTTTTCGCTGCTTTTACGACCATTGCTTCATCTTGCAAACGCATTTCCGCTGCGTGAGACATGCTCCAGCCTTGTGGTAAATAGCCATTGAGCGGGTCGTGTGCAGACGTTTGGTCTGTTACGACATCAGGCGTGATATTACGTTCTACCAGCTCAGAGAAAACGTCTGCTGCATTACCTAGTAGACCAACCGATACTGGTGTGTCTGACTCTTTAATGATAGCTAGCGCTTCATCTAAAGAAGTCGCTTTCTTATCGACATAGCCTGTACGTAGGCGGTAATCGATACGTGACTCATCACACTCTACTGCAATCATGGAGAAGCCCGCCATTGTACCAGCGAGAGGTTGAGCACCACCCATGCCACCGAGACCACCTGTTAGAATCCAACGGCCCTTTGCTTCACCGTCAAAGTGTTTTTTTGCAACAGATACGAACGTTTCGTATGTGCCTTGTACGATACCTTGCGAGCCAATGTATATCCAGCTGCCAGCGGTCATTTGGCCGTACATCATCAAGCCTTGTTTATCGAGCTCGTTGAAGTGTTCCCAGTTTGCCCAATGCGGAACAAGGTTTGAGTTTGCGATAAGCACGCGTGGAGCATTTTTATGAGTAGGGAAAACACCAACAGGCTTGCCTGATTGAACTAAAAGCGTTTGGTCATCTTCGAGTCTTTCAAGTACTTCAACAATCTTGTCGTAACATTCCCAGTTTCGCGCTGCTCGGCCAATGCCGCCATATACAACCAGTGAATGTGGATGTTCTGCAACATCAGGATCAAGGTTGTTCATCAGCATACGAAGAGGGGCTTCGGTTAGCCAAGATTTTGCGCGCAGTTTATCTCCGTGAGGTGCACGAATTGTTCTGCTTGTATCAAGTCGTGGATCTTGTCCCTGGCGCTGTGTCATTTCAGACTCCTTTAGTTTCTCGTGATGACCAAGTACTTGCTTGGTCGTAATAATCAGTGGCATCTGGGATGCATTATGGTTTGTGCTGTTTTTCCGCCATTGCGTTGGCGATATCCCAACACAAACGGGCAGCTAATCGTGCTGTTTGACTATCGACGTCATAATTTGGGTTGTATTCGGCGATATCAGCCAGCATTAACTTATTTTTGTAATGAAGAATTCGATCTAAAAAGGGTGCAATAGTGTCGTAACTCACTCCCCGAGCTGCTGGTGCGCTGACTCCAGGTGCGGTTGCGGCAGGAAATACATCCAGATCAATGGTCAAATAGAGGTAGTCACAGTCGTCAATAAAATGCTGAAGCTGAGTTAAGTGATAACTGTGGTTTAAGTAGCAGAGCTGATTGTCCTCTACATACCAAACATTTAACGCATCTGCTTTTTCAAATAGCGCTTTAGTGTTGCTACTGCGGCTTACACCAATACAAGCGTAATGAAAGTCCCAATCGTTACGTTGACAAAAATGATGAATTTGGTTGAAGGGTGTACCAGAGCTCGGTCTTATGTCGACGAGGTTACTCTCGAATGCGCGCAAATCGAAATGCGCATCGAAATTGATAATGCCGATTTTAGGCTTCTTCTCTGGATGGTGCGCTTTAAAATATTCCGCTAAGCCGGAAAACGAGGCCCACGCAATCTCATGCCCACCACCCAGCACGATGACTGGCGTATGGGGCAGTGCGCTTGAAATGGTTGCTGCACATAGAGCTTGGCTCTCCTCCAGTAAGTCGTCTTCACACACCACAGTACCTAAGTCATATAGTGGGGCGTCTTGGTGCCATGCTAAATTAGCGAGTGCTCGTCGGATTAAGTCTGGCGCTTTTTTCGCGCCAATGCGTCCTTTGTTTCTCGCAACGCCAGCGTCGGTAGCAAAACCGAGTAATGAGACGCCATGCGCAACGGCACTCAACTCATCTGCTTTTTGGCGTTGAACAACGTGATGAATTCGCTGACCAAGCTTGCCGTCCTCGGCATCATGACGGCCTTGCCAATGAAATAGGGGAGAGTGTAGGTCGAATTGAGACATATTATTGGCCTCCGTGTGAAATGTATTCACCATTTACTATACGACCTACCAGACGTTTTGCTCCGACTTGATAGCTTAAATCCGCAGGGCTTTCGATATCCCAGATAGAGAAGTCCGCATCAAACCCTACTTTGATTTCGCCACGTGAGTTTTGATAACCCAGAGCTTTGGCTGCATGTTGCGTTACACCACGCAGTGCTTCTTGCGGTGTAAGGCGAAATAGTGTGCACGCCATATTCAGCATGAGTGTGAGATCAGAAAATGGTGATGTACCTGGGTTGACGTCCGTAGCAATTGCCATCGGCACGTTATGCTCTCTCAATAACTCAATCGGTGGTAACTGAGTCTCTCTTAGAAAATAAAAAGCGCCAGGCAATAGAGTGGAGACGGTGTTTGATCGAGCAAGTGCTTTAACACCTTGCTCATCTAAAAACTCGATGTGATCCGCTGACAGACCGTTGTATTGCGCAGTGAGGGCTGTACCACCGAGATTAGAAAGTTGCTCAGTATGCCCTTTAACCTTTAAGCCGTGGCGTTTTGCAGCTACAAACACTTTTTCTGTTTGTTCAAGATTGAAACCAATCGATTCACAAAAAACATCGACACTCGTAGCTAATTCTTCCTTTGCGACAACAGGGATTATGTCCTGACAAATGTGCTCAATATAATCATCTGCACGACCTTGGAACTCTGGCGGAATGGTGTGAGCGGCGAGAAGTGTAGTCGTGATTTTAACTTTGCGCTCTTGTTCAAGCCTTTTGGCTGCACGGAGCATTTTTACTTCATCATTCAGTGTCAATCCGTAGCCTGATTTCACTTCGACAGAAGTGACGCCGCTCGCGAGTAGCCCGTCTAAACGTGGCAACGCTAACTCAACTAATTGCGCTTCGGTTGCTGAACGCGTCGCATGCACCGTTGAAAGTATCCCACCGCCTTGTTTGGAAATTTCTTGATATGGCACGCCGTTTAAGCGCATTTCAAATTCGTTGGCACGATTGCCCGCGTAAATAAGATGAGTGTGGCAGTCGATCAAACCTGGCAGAACTAACTTGCCTTGAAGGTCGATACTCTGAGCGTAATGTTGGGCAGACAGCAGAGACTCGGTTTGCGGTGCGTCTTCACCAATGGCACAAGTACTGATCGCAACGATTTTTCCAGATTGAATACCAATGCGCGCTGGAGGCGTTGGAAGGTATCCGCATTCTCCCGATTGCATGGTAACTAGACGTACGTTTTCAATCAGCAAATCCATGTTTGTGTCCCTGTGTTTATTTGTATCATTAAATGTATATACAAATAAATAGAGCAAAATAAGAACACTGACAAGATTGATGTTGCTAAAATGTGATCAAAACGTAGATCTAGAGGACAAATCTTGTCCTTAAATGAGCACTTTTGAGCTCAGCTTATATTTGTTACCAGGGTGATAAAGTAGGGCGGTACTGACTAACTTATCTTGGCTCCACGTTCTGCGATTCAAGAGAAGGCAAGGTTCATTGGCTTGCATTTTTAAGTCTTGCTTAATACGGCTTTCAGGCACAATTGCCTCTACAGTATGTTCTATCGCGCTGAGTGGGCAATTATCTGACAGGTATTGATTTGGAGTGATTTGTGTGAAGTCTTGATTTAAATAACTCGGGGCATATTGGCTATTCACCCAGCGGAGCTCCAATTGAATCGGCGTTTGGTCTTCATAGTGAATAATTTCACTGTAAAACACTGTCGTGCCTAGCATAACGCCGAGTTTTGTCGCAATGTTGTCATCTGCTTTTATAGCAATCTGTTTGAGCACTTTACTGCCATACTTTCGCCCTCTATCGCTGACTTCTTCGGCAATGTTTCGAATGTCTAGCAGGGGAGATTCTGACTTTTCACCAGGATCACACACGAACGTGCCTAAGCGTGGGCGACGTTGTAATCGGCCCTCATTTACTAAATCCCGAATTGCTTTGTTCACTGTCATTCTACTGACACCAAATTGCTCGGTAAGCTCAATCTCGGTGGCGATGCGATGACCAACTACCCACTCTCCAGCATCAATTTTTTCCAGGATAAATTGTTTAATTTGAATGTAGAGTGGTGCAGACATAATGATTTCCCTTTATTTGACTATACAAATACTGCTTAATTTAGGTACAAATTGCAAACATTTCTCGACGAATGTACCGCTTAGTGACCGAGCAATCCTATTGAAGATCTGAATGGTTCTTGCTGCTGAGTATTATTTGTATTGATGATTGAATTCAAACATTTTCTTGTGGTCTATTGCTTGCACAGCAGAAAACAATTGTGTAAACAAACGATTATTAGAAGAAAAATCGCTAAAAAAGGAAAAGTATGTTTAAAAAATTGAAAGCATCACTGGGGATCGGCTCTGCAAAAGTAGATACCATTTTGGACGAAATGAGCGTGTTTCAAGGAGCGACGCTGAAAGGGCATGTTCATATCAAAGGCGGAGACGTCGAACAACAAATTGATGCTATTACGATTAAATTGAACACGGAAATGAAAGTCGAAGTGGATGATAGCGTAAGTTACCAAACCTTCACTATTGATCAATTGAAAGCAGTTGACCCTTTTGTGATTCAACCTAATGAAGAAAAGCAGGTTCCGTTTGAGCTAAAACTGCATGATGAAACGCCAATTACTGCGGTTAGCGCACTTAAGAATCAATGTCATGTTTGGGTCGAGACGACGTTAGATATTGATTTTGCGATTGACCCGCGTGACCGTGACTATATTGAAGTGAAACCACTACCAGTAGCATCTCGGGTTATTCAAGCGATCGAGCAAGCTGGCTTCACTATGGTTAAAGCCGATGTTGAAAAAGGCTTTTTGCGCGGTGGCTCGTTTGCCTCTCGCTCTGGTATTTATCAAGAGCTAGAGTTCCGTAACAGCGGCTTTATCTCATCAAAAGAAATTGAGCTCTCTTTTATTCTGGAAGGGCAGGCCATGCATTGTTTGGCAGAGATTGACCGTTCGCTCAGCTTGGCTGGTGACCAATATCGCTCGTTTACGTTGCCGATCAATGCAACCGATGCTCAAGTCGCTGCCGCAGTTGCACCAACGCTAAATCTATAGCTCTCATCAACTTGATGAAAATATGTACCGATATCCTATTGTGAAAGCGATATCGGTACTGTTATCCATATTTCTTGCGTTCTCTACGGCTAAAAACTCAAGCGCTGAATTTTCCATTAGATATCGATAGCCTAATACCAGTTCATTAGAGGCATCAGCAAACTCTGTGGGCCCTTCTGTTGAGCCTTGATACCAATGATATTCCAACATCAGGTGATGGTTATCTTCTAAGGCATAACGGTACCCACCCGCAATGGCAATCGTATTATGTCGATAGGGCAGATCGAGCAAGGCACGGTCATCCGAGCGAAAAGTCATGCCAATCATCGAATAAAATGCATGAGCATCACTTAAGTAGCTGTAGTTTAATTGGAAGCCTTGCTCGAAACTGCTACCTTGAAAAGTACCGTGAGCCACATCGTTAAAATACAAACTGCCGCCAATCGATAGGCCGTGATGTTCATTTTGGAACACTTGATACTGTAAGTAAGTAGATAGGTTATTGGCTAGTGTTTGTCCTTCGAAATCATCTTCAAGCACATTATATTGCGGCATTGAAATGTAAAAACGATCTCTGTCTACTTTATCCCGCCCATTTTGTCCGATACCGAAAAGTTTATGGAAGCTTTTCGTCAGTCCATCTAAATGGTTGTCAGCGGCAAAGACCCATCGATAGTTGAGCTCCCACTGCCAACGGTTGCTGACTTGCCATTTGCTGCCTAATTCGATTTGATTGTGGTAATAATCCAGTGCGTATTCATCAGTATGAGCCCAAACACTTGCCACGGTTCCCGAACCATAGGCTTCGACAAAACCATAGGGCAGACTATGTCCTGAACGCAGTATGTTGGTGTGACTAACCACTTGCATTGGGGATTGTGCGTAAGAACGCAGCGGGCCATATAAGTCATTTGATGCGAAGGCTTGCAAAGAACATATCGAGGTGCTTAGAAGCACCATAAAGCGCGATTTGAAATAGACCATGATGAATACCTACATACAAACTACTCTATAAAACAACTATATACCTAAATCGCACGTTGAGCTCTCGCCAAGCGTGTTAAGCTTTGTATCGGTTCAAACGTAATAGGCGATATTGTAATTTGTTGTGTAAGTTCATTGGGGGGCAATTCCGTTTACAAGTTATGCGGTCTCTTAAAAAGCATGATCAGATTGTCGTGACGGGTCTGCGGTTAAGTTCTTATGACAAAACAAAATCGCGCTTTGCATTCTAATTGTGAGCTAGGTACAATCCCATTTTCGATAACGGTCCGGTATTCGTGTTACCGAGAGGCCTTTATTGACTCTCAACTATTTTCAACAAATAGCTTCTAATTTGAATAACATGTGTTGCTTGGTGTGCAACACCACTGTAAAGGACATAGCATGCCTATTATTACTCTTCCTGACGGCAGTCAGCGTCAATTTGACAACCCAGTTTCTACTATGGAAGTTGCGCAATCGATCGGTCCTGGTCTTGCAAAAGCAACTATCGCTGGTCGTGTAAACGGTAACCGCGTTGATGCGTGTGATCTAATTGAAGAAGACGCAAGCCTTGAAATCATCACAGTTAAAGATGAAGTAGACGGTCTAGAAATCGTTCGTCACTCTTGTGCTCACCTTCTTGGTCACGCTCTTAAGCAGCTTTACCCTCAAGCTAAAATGGCGATCGGTCCAACCATCGACAATGGCTTCTACTACGATATCGACTTAGACGAATCTCTAACGCAAGAAGATCTTGAAAAGATTGAAAAGCGTATGAAAGAGCTAGCGAAAACCAAGTACGAAGTGGTTAAGAAAAAAGTAAGCTGGCAGGAAGCGCGTGATACGTTTGAATCACGTGGCGAACCATACAAAGTGGAAATCCTAAACGAAAACGTATCTCGTGATGATCGTCCAGGCCTTTACCACCATGAAGAATACATCGACATGTGTCGTGGTCCTCACGTTCCTAACATGAGCTTCTGTCAACACTTCACTTTGCTGAATGTTGCAGGTGCTTACTGGCGTGGTAACAGCGACAACAAAATGCTTCAACGTATCTACGGTACGGCTTTCCACGACAAGAAAGCACTGAAAGCGCACCTAACTCGCCTAGAAGAAGCGGCGAAGCGTGATCACCGTAAGATTGGTAAGCAACTAGACCTATTCCACATGCAGCAAGAAGCACCGGGTATGGTGTTCTGGCATCACAATGGTTGGTCTATCTTCCGTGATCTAGAAGTATTCATCCGCGCTAAGCTAGATGAGTACGGTTACCAAGAAGTGAAAGGTCCACTTATGATGGACCGTGTTCTTTGGGAACGCTCTGGGCACTGGGACAAATACGCTGATGCAATGTTCACAACTTCTTCTGAGAACCGTGAATACGCGATTAAGCCAATGAACTGTCCAGGTCACGTACAGATCTTCAACCAAGGTCTAAAATCGTACCGCGACCTACCGCTACGTATGGCTGAGTTTGGCTCATGTCACCGTAACGAACCATCTGGTGCACTACACGGTATTATGCGTGTACGTGGCTTTACTCAGGATGACGCTCACATTTTCTGTACTGAGAGCCAAATTCAAGAAGAAGTAACAAACTGTATCAAGATGGTGTACGATACGTACCAAACATTTGGTTTCGACAACATCGTAGTGAAACTGTCTACTCGTCCAGAGAAACGTGTAGGTTCAGATGAAATCTGGGATCAATCTGAAGAAGCATTGAAGCAGTCTCTTGAATCGATGGATATCCCATACGAAATTCAAGAAGGCGAGGGTGCGTTCTACGGTCCTAAGATTGAATTCACACTATACGATTGTCTAGACCGTGCGTGGCAGTGTGGTACTGTCCAGCTAGACTTCAACCTACCAGGTCGCTTAGGTGCAACTTATGTAGGTGAAAACAATGAACGTCTTGTACCGGTAATGATTCACCGTGCGATTCTAGGTTCACTAGAGCGCTTCATCGGTATCCTTATCGAAGAATATGCTGGTTTCTTCCCAACTTGGTTGGCGCCAGAACAAGCAGTTCTTATGAACATTACTGATAAACAGTCAGGTTATGTTCAAGAAATAGTACAAAAACTACAAAAAAGTGGAATTAGAGCTAAAGCGGACTTGAGAAATGAGAAGATTGGCTTTAAAATCCGCGAACATACTTTGAAGCGTGTACCGTATATGCTTGTTGTTGGTGACCAAGAAATGGAAGCTGGCGAAATTGCAGTGCGTACTCGTAAAGGTAAAGATCTTGGTAAATTTAAAGTGGATGATTTTATTGCATACATCCAAGACGAGATCTCTAGCCGTAAGCTCAATCTGGAGGAATAAGCTATTAAAGGCGGAAGACGTGGCCAACAGCCGGTAAAACAAAACCCGCACCGTATCAACGGTGAAATTCGTGGTATTCGTGAAGTTCGACTAACAGGCGCTGACGGTGAATCAGTTGGTGTTGTATCGATTCAAGAAGCCATTGCAGCTGCTGAAGAAGCTGGTATGGATCTCGTTGAGATCAGTCCTAACGCCGAGCCACCTGTTTGTCGTGTGATGGACTATGGTAAGTTCCTCTTCGAGAAGAGCAAAACTGCTAAAGAGCAGAAGAAGAAGCAAAAGCAGGTCCAGATCAAGGAAGTAAAATTCCGTCCTGGAACTGATATTGGAGACTATCAGGTAAAACTACGCAACCTGACGCGTTTCCTTGAAGAAGGCAACAAAGTGAAAGTAACAATTCGCTTCCGTGGCCGAGAGATGGCACACCAAGACATCGGTGTTGACGTTCTAAATCGTCTTAAGGAAGATACTGCAGAAATTGCTGTAGTTGAATCTTTCCCTAAGAAGATTGAAGGTCGCCAGATGATCATGGTGCTAGCCCCTAAAAAGAAGTAATTAACGGCTCATCAAGTAATTAAAACCTAGCCGCTTTCCTTTATATAAAGGCATATGGCTGGGTTTTGTTCGCCCTAATTACGTTGTTTATTAAACCTACTCAATGCGGAGTTATTCATCATGCCTAAGATGAAAACCAACAAAGGTGCTGCTAAGCGTTTTAAGAAAACTGCTGGTGGTATTAAGTACAAGCACGCTACAAAACGTCACATCCTGACTAAGCGTACTACTAAGAACAAGCGTCAACTACGTCCGAATGCAATCCTTCCAAAATGTGAAGTGGCTGCAGTAATCCGTATGTTGCCATACGCTTAATTCTTTTTAGTTATCAATCGTTTAGTTTAGGAGAAGCATAATGCCTCGCGTAAAACGTGGTGTACAAGCTCGTGCACGTCATAAGAAAGTTCTAAAACAAGCTAAAGGTTACTACGGTGCGCGTTCACGTGTTTACCGCGTAGCTTTCCAAGCAGTTACTAAAGCTGGTCAATACGCTTACCGTGACCGTCGCGCTAAGAAACGTCAATTCCGTCAACTATGGATTGCACGTATCAATGCGGCATCTCGTCAAAATGGTCTATCTTACAGCCGTTTCATCAACGGTCTGAAGAAAGCATCTATCGAGATCGACCGTAAGATCCTTGCGGACATCGCAGTATTCGACAAAGCTGCATTTGCAGTTCTAGTTGAAAAAGCGAAAGCTGCTCTTTAATTAGCAGTTTAGGATTAAGAGAAGGAGAGCATTAGCTCTCCTTTTTTATTGCTAAAATTTATACCCAAATGACTTTTAGCTTGGCTATTTAGAGTATTGTTTATCAGTCTTCTCAATTTATTGGTTAGCATCTTATGTTAGTTATAAGGTAGCTTGGGTATAAATTTTTACGTTTATAAGGGATTAAAAATGATCTACACAACGACCGAAAGCATTCCTGGCAAGCAGATCTCTGAAATCAGAGGGGTTGTAACTGGTAATGTTGTTCAATCAAAACATATTGGCCGTGACCTCATGGCGGGTATCAAGAGCATTGTTGGCGGCGAAATTCGTGGTTACACGGAAATGATGACCGACGCGCGTGATATTGCTATACAGCGCATGGTGGCGGACGCTGAATCTAAAGGTGCCGATGCAATAGTAGGGATTCGATTTACCACAAGCTCAATCGTAGATGGTTCTTCGGAAATTTTGGCATTTGGTACTGCAGTGAAACTAGCGGACTAGTCTACTTGAATAGCATTGCAAAAATGCTAATAGAGAGCGGTGAATTATTATGCATTTACCGTTCTGTTCCTTTTAGGTTAATTATTCTAGATTTTTGTAGAGAGAATAGGTTTATATTCTCAACTTTACGTTACTATTAAAATTAATCACGATGATTTAGAGTAATTGCTTCACTTTTATTTTGCATATTATTTTATATCTATAATGAAATTGAATTCATATTGAATTTTTCATTTGTTGTGTGAATTCTCTTTTCAGTATATTAATTCATGTTTTTCTTATAAAAATATGAACTTATACCTTGCCAAGCGGTTCTAAATTGTTACAAATACTATACAGCTGTAACATTGCCAAAAGGAATTGTAGATGAGAGATCTGACTCCCGAATACTTGCTAGCCGCATTACGCCAAGCGATTAAAACAAAAGGGCTAACATATCGAGAGCTATCTGAGAAAATGGGTATGCCACTATCTACCTTTAAGAGACATCTTACAAGCACGAATCTCGCTTTAGATAAGTTGCTGGAATATTGTAGAGCGGTTGATTGCACGTTAGATGAACTACAAAAGCTCGCAAATCAATTGCAAGGTGAAGACGAGGATTACTTTAGTCGCACACAGGATGAAGTATTCTTTCAATTCCCTCACCTTTACGACTTTTATCGTGAATTGAGAATGTTACGAGGTAAAGACGGCTATTCTATTTTAAAGAAAAAGTATGACTTGTCTGAGCAGAGCATGTCCGATTACTTAAAAGCATTAGAGTTGTTGGATCTCGTTTACGTTGATGAAGATAAAAATATAACGCTGCACGGACCTTTATATTATAGCTATGCAGAGAACTCCAAGCTCAACGACAAATATACCGAAATCATAAAAGAGCAGACGACTACCCACGATAAGTGTGTTCGCGTTGCTTTGGCGCGTATGAAAATTACCGAAGAACAGCTTTTGTTACTGGAAGATCAAGTCGCAAAGACCGTCATCGATTTTCATTCCAAAAATGTTGTAGCAGAGAACTTTAATGTCTCTGATTTTACTAATATCGTTCTACTTGCTGGGCCACATCAGCCAGTCACATTCTCTGACGGCATTATTGAGACAGAGGGGCGATTTATTGATGATATTCGTTATGCCATCGCAGCTGCAGGTGATAAGCCAAGCCTATCTATATAGATTTTGAGCCTTTTTTGAAGAGAGTTTCTGAAAGGGCGTTGCAAAAGAAAAAGCCTAAGACAGCAAATACTTTGTAAGTAGGGCATTCAGCGGTGTTTGCTCTCAATTCAGACTTAAAGTGTTTTGGGCTTATTTCGAATAATACCTGTTCAGCATCTACTTTCGTTATTTTTAACATGCTGATTTCCTTCGTTGTTCCTCCCAAAGCCTCTCTCGCTTCCTCTACAAAGAAACCATTCTCGTTGAACCAAGCATCCTGTAGCTACTTGGGTATGCATAATTGGTAGCTATTTATCTTCTAATTATAAATCCATGCTTGAAATGTTTGTTTTTTGATCTATTATGACGAAGTGTCATTTATGACGGTTCGTCAACTTTAGTTGCGTTCCTGTATTAAAGAATCGTGTTACAATTATTGGGAGTGTGTTGGTATACGGATCAAAGGATTATGTTTAACTTTCGCTGTAAAAAATATAGCAAGCAAGACGGATGTCGTGTGTCTTCAGGGCTAACAAAAAAGCAACAGGCGATTGCTGATCGTGAGATAGAGCTTATTCAATTGGCTAAGTCACTAGTTCAAGAGCAAGGCTTTGCCAACTTAACGATGGACAAGCTTACAGCGTCAAGCCCTTATTCTAAAGGGACGATCTACAATCATTTTTGCAGCAAAGAAGATGTGATTCTTGCGCTTTGTATTCATTCGCTGAAAAGCGAAGCAATATTTTTCGAACGTACCGCCAAATTTAATGGCAATACCAGAGAAAAAATCATTGCGATGCATGTAGGTTATCGTATTTACGCTCGTATGGAGCCAGTACTATCAACCTGTGCGATTGTTGCAAAGACGCCTTGGGTTCTAGAGAAGGCTTCGCCTAAACGTGTGAATGAACTGAATAACTTGGAAGAACAAGTAATAGATGGTGCTGATGCGCTGGTGAACAATGCGGTAGAATGTGGTGATCTTAAGTTTTCTCCCGCAATTGGTTCTGATGCTATTGTATTCGCCAACTGGTCTATTGCATTCGGTTCAAACGCTTTGGCGCAAAATGCATCGAACAGTCGATGTATTCAGCGAATTCAGGACCCATTCTCAGTACTGCACAACGCGAATATGTTACTTGATGGTTTAGGTTGGTCGCCTTTATCTACAGAATGGGACTACCGTAAAACCTGGCGTCGAGTGGAGCAGGAGTTATTTAGTGAAGAGCTTGCTTATTTAGAGTCAGTGAATCGCTAATAAACTGGAAAGGCCAATCTGACGTTATGGTTGGCTTTTTTATCGCACTATTGTGACGAATCGTCATTAAATCTCGAAGGTTGGCGTTCAGCCAATGATCACGAGAAGCATAGGAAGTTACTAAAAACTAACTTATATAGCCAAATTCATTCGATCTAAAGTTTGCATGTCGAGTTTGTCTGGTTATTTACAGCATTTGCTGTTTTTTTAGTTTTTAAATTTGACGAAACGTCACAAAAGGAGAGTGTGATGCCACATCACAACGTTCAACAATACGCCCGTTCAGGGTGGGGTAAGCTACCAACGAATTACAGTGTATTGGTGATGCTTGCTACCGTTTTATTGATAGTCATAGCAACTATTGGAGGAAAAAATCTTTACTTTAGAGGAGATTACGACATCTTCTTTGATGGAACAAATGAGCAGTTACTTGCGTTTGATGAAATTCAAACCACCTTTGCAAAATCTGACAGTCTTGCTTTGGTTATAGCGCCAAAGAGCGGCACTGTTTTTACTCCTAGCACATTATCTCTTATTCAGCAGATCACTGACGAGGCGTGGCAAGTTCCATACTCCACCCGCGTTGATTCCCTCGCTAACTACCAGCATACCGAAGCGTTTGAAGATGATCTTCTTGTCGAAGATTTACTGTATAGCGAATATGAATTGACACCTCAACGAATAGAGAAAGTCAAAAGTATTGCGTTGAGTGAGCCGGTTTTGAAAAGTTCACTGATTTCTGAAAAAGGAGATGTCACGGTCGTAAACATTACGGTCCAACTCCCTGAAATAGATAAAACTGCTGAAGTACAAGAGGTGGTTGCTTACATAAACGGAATGATTGAGCGTTATCAGCAAGTGTACCCAGACACGGAATTCCACAAGGCTGGTATTATTGCAATGAACTACGCGTTTATGACCGCAGCCCAAGATGATAGCGCAACATTAGTGCCAACTATGTTACTAGTGATATTGGTGTTTCTGACCATCATGTTGCGCTCATTGCTTAGCGTCATCGCGACGCTCATCGTTATTATCGGCTCGGTTATGGTGACAATGGGCTTGTCAGGATGGGCTGGTATGTTCTTAAGCACGGCGACCGTTAATGTGCCTACCTTGGTGATGACGCTTGCCGTCGCAGACTGTGTACACATCATCGCGACAATGCGTCAGTCTATGCAAAACGGCTTTAGTAAAGCCCACTCTATTGAGCGAAGTATTGCGCTCAATTTCATGCCTATCTTGATTACCTCCATTACCACCGCGATCGGCTTTTTAATGATGAATATGTCGGATTCTCCAATCCTGAGAGATTTCGGCAACCTATCAGCCCTTGGCGTCATGGTTGCTTGTTTCCTTTCCATCACGTTACTTCCCGCCTTGCTTAATATCCTTCCGGTTACGGTGAAGTCGGATATTTCTGATGAAAGAAAGCACTTTATGGATCATTTAGGAGATTTCGTGGTGTCAAAGCGACATGCTTTATTGCCGTTGTCGGTGCTTGTTATTGTCGCGAGTGCGAGCTTGATTCCGCTGAACAAAGTCAATGATGAATCCGTCGAGTACTTTGGCCATAGCAATGAATTTCGCCGAGCGGCTGATTTTATGGAAGAGCGAATCAGTGGCATGGCGAACATCAGTATCGCGATAAAAACCAACGAATCGCAGGGCATTGCCGATCCTAATTTTCTCAATTCCGTGGGTAAATTTACTGACTGGCTAAGGTTGCAGCCAGAAACGGACCATGTTGCGACCTTGAGCGATGTTTATAAGCGCCTAAACAAGAACATGCATGGAGATGATCAGGCTTATTACTCGCTCCCTCAAGACAGAGAATTAGCGGCTCAATATCTGCTGCTTTATGAAATGTCACTACCGTATGGTTTAGATTTGAACAACCAAATCAATGTAGATAAGTCGTCGATCAAGATGGTTCTCACCGTGGAGAACTTGGGCAGCGTCGAGCTTGTTGATTTGGAAAATCGCATTTACCAATGGTTTAACGAAAACGCGCCTCAATATGATGTTGTTGCGTCTAGTCCTTCATTGATGTTTGCGCATATTGGTGAAACGAATATGGCCAGCATGCTGTCAACCTTGCCCATTACTCTTGTCTTAATCTCTGCATTACTGATCTTTGCCTTGCGTTCGTTCAAGCTTGGCTTAATTAGTCTTGTCCCGAATATTGCTCCTGCGCTTATTGGTTTTGGTATTTGGGCGCTGGTTTCTGGCGAGATTAACTTGGGATTGTCTGTCGTTGTGACATTAACGCTTGGTGTTGTTGTCGATGACGCCGTTCACTTTCTTTCTAAATATCAACACGCTCGTAAAGATGGCCACAGTGCGGAGCAAGCGGTTCGCTACGCCTTTCGTACCGTGGGGCGCGCACTCTGGATTACGACGGTCGTGCTTGTTGCTGGTTTCTCTGTTCTGGCGATGTCGAGCTTCCGTTTAAATGCCGATATGGGACAGCTGAGTGCCATTGTCATCTTTATTGCCCTTGTTGTGGATTTCATCTTCCTACCGACTCTACTGATGTTGTTTGACAAAGGCGTTTACGACGAGGTGGAGCGCCGAAATAAGCTTAAATCAACTGACTCTCAAACCAAGACTGTTACTCAGTCATAACGAATTAAAGGATCGAACATGAATTTAGTAAAAAATGTCTTAAAAGTATCAGTACTTTCTGTCTCGCTTATTATGAGTCATGCGGTGTTGGCGGATGAAGCCAAAGGACTAGAAATTGCCCAAGAGCGCAAAGCCCGTGATGAAGGGTGGGGGGATTCTGTTGCTACGATGCAAATGATTCTGCGAAACGCGCAAGGAGAAAGCAGCACACGTTTAATGCGCTTACAATCACTCGAAGTTGATGGCGATGGAGACAAAGGGCTCACGATATTTGATGAACCGAGAGATGTAAAAGGCACGGCGTTTCTTAACCATTCTCATACGGTGGGTGCCGATGACCAATGGCTTTACCTTCCTGCACTGAAACGTGTGAAACGTATTTCCTCGCGTAACAAATCAGGCCCTTTTATGGGCAGTGAATTCGCGTATGAGGATCTCAGTTCCTTTGAGATTGAAAAATACCGTTTCAACTACCTAAAAGATGACAGCATAAACGGGCAAGATGTTTTCGTCGTAGAGCAAATTCCGACCGATAAGAACTCAGGTTATACCAAGCAAACGGTGTGGTTAGATAAAGCGCATTATCGTCCACTTAAAGTTGAGTTTTACGACCGCAAAGGCTCTTTGTTAAAAACGCTTTCTTTTTCCGATTACAAGCAATATCTCAACCAATATTGGCGAGCGCACACTATGGCGATGACAAACCATCAAACAGGAAAAAGTACTGAGCTAACGACTAGCGAAATGCGTTTTAACACTGGATTACAAGACAATGACTTTCATAAGAATGTGTTGAAGCGAGTGAGGTAGTGGAGGAAAAATGAAGCGATTAAATGTTGGGTTGTTGCTTAGTGCAGCAGCCTTTTTTTACTCGATGCCTCTGACTGCCGTCGAGCTCGCAGGACAAGTCAATATTGAGCATCGTCAGTTTTTTAAAACGGGCTCTCAGGGTCAGAGCAAAGCGCAAACGTCATTGGTTTTGCAGCCAGAATTTTACTGGGAGATGCAAAATGGTGATGCAAACTTTACTTTCACACCTTTCTATCGTCTGGATGGTCTAGACGATGAGCGAAGTCATGGTGACATACGAGAGGCACTTTATCTGACTTATTGGGATGATTATGAGCTTCGAGTTGGGATTAGTAAGGTCTTTTGGGGAGTGACTGAATCAGCCCATTTAGTTGATGTAGTAAACCAAACAGACTCTATTGAAGCCGTCGATGGTGAAGATAAGCTCGGTCAGCCGATGTTACATTTTACCTCTTTCAAAGACTGGGGTACCGTCCACGCAATGTTGTTACCTTACTTTAGGGAACGAACGTTTGCGGGTACAGATGGCCGCTTGCGAACCGAACCCGTTGTCTCTGATGATGCTATCTATGAATCAAGCAGAGAAGAGAAGCACGTAGATGTGGCTTTTCGATATTCGAAAATGCTTGGCGATTGGGACGTAGGCCTGAGCTATTTATATGGAACAAACCGGGATCCTTACTTTCGTTTTGAATACGGAGAATTAAAGCCTTACTACGCTCTGATGAGTCATGTCGGTCTGGATGTGCAAGGAATTGTTGGCGATTGGTTATGGAAACTGGAAAGTATTTATCGAGATAGTGCTGATAATCATGTCGGTCTTGTGACGGGTTTTGAGTATACCTTCGTCGGTGCATTTGACACGGTTTGGGATGTGGGGGTTATTGGTGAGTACCTCCATGACAGTCGTGGGAACAACGCACAAACTATCGGTCAAAATGATGTGTTTGCAGGTATTCGTTGGGCGCTCAATGATGAGGACGGAACGGAAGTATTGACGGGAATTACGAAGGATTTAGATAACGATGATGTTTACAATGCTAAGTTAGAAGCATCGAGCCGAATATCGAATCACGTTAAGTGGCAAATTGATGCTTGGTTGTTTAAAAATGAAACACCAAATGATTTGCTCTACTTCGCTAGAGATGACGATTTTATCGAGCTATCTATTCAATACTATTTCTAAAACAAAAGGGCACAACTAAACGGCAGATTAACTAAAGATGACATTTTTGACGTTTTTGTGCTCTTTTTATTCAATAACCTCTTCTTTTCGTAATTCAATTTGGCATTGGTGCCCGGTTTGGCTACTATGTACAGCTATCAAAAAACCAATCACTCCCTTATGGACACTACCTACAGGTAGATGAGGAAACGATGCAACATCTAGAAGAGATCATTGCTAGCGCGAGCACTGCAATTGAAGCTGCCGAATCGCTAGTCGCACTTGATGAAGTGCGTGTTCAGTATCTGGGTAAAAAAGGTGAGCTAACTGCTCAACTTCAAAGCCTAGGCAAACTACCACCAGAAGAACGCCGTGAAGCTGGTCAAGAGATCAACAAAGCGAAAGGCGTAGTTCAGCAAGCTATCGCAGCTCGTAAAGATGCACTACAACGTGCAGAGCTAGAAGCGAAGCTAGCAGCAGAAACGATCGACGTGACACTACCAGGTCGTCGTATCGAGAACGGTGGTCTACACCCAGTTACTCGTACTGTTGAGCGTATTGAGAAGTTCTTTGGCGAACTTGGCTTTAACACAGAGTCTGGTCCAGAAATCGAAGATGCATTCCACAACTTTGATGCGCTAAACATCGCAGCTGATCACCCAGCGCGTACTGACCACGATACTTTCTTCTTCAACCCAGATTTGATGCTTCGTACTCACACGTCAGGCGTACAGATCCGTACGATGGAAAATGGTAAACCACCATTCCGTTTCATCGCACCAGGCCGTGTATACCGTAACGACTACGACCAAACGCACACGCCAATGTTCCACCAAGTGGAAGGCATGCTGGTTGATGAGAACGTAAACTTTGCTCAGCTGAAAGGCATCCTGCACGATTTCCTATGTAACTTCTTCGAAGAAGAAGTAGAAGTACGTTTCCGTCCATCTTACTTCCCATTCACTGAGCCTTCAGCTGAAGTAGACGTGAAAGGCAAAAACGGTAAATGGTTAGAAGTACTAGGCTGCGGTATGGTTCACCCGAACGTGCTACGTAGCGTAGGTATCGATCCTGAAAAATACTCTGGTTTCGCATTCGGTATGGGTGTTGAGCGTCTAACAATGCTTCGTTACGGCGTGAACGATCTACGTGCGTTCTTCGAGAACGATCTTCGTTTCCTAAAACAGTTCAAGTAATCCAGAGGGTTCATCAACATGAAATTCAGCGAATCATGGCTTCGTGAGTGGGTAAACCCTGCGGTTACTACTGACGAGCTAACTCACCAAATTACAATGGCCGGCCTAGAGGTAGACGACGTTCTTCCTGTTGCTGGTTCTTTTACTGGCGTTAAAGTCGGTCACGTTGTTGAATGTGGCCAACACCCAGATGCAGACAAACTGCGCGTAACTAAAGTTGACGTGGGTGAAGAAGAGCTTCTAGACATTGTTTGTGGCGCACCTAACTGTCGCCAAGGTCTGAAAGTAGCAGTCGCAACAGTTGGTGCTGTTCTTCCAGGTGATTTCAAAATCAAAAAAGCGAAACTACGTGGCCAGCCATCCCACGGCATGCTTTGTTCGTTCACTGAACTAGGTATCGACGTTGAGTCAGACGGCATCATGGAACTAGCAGAAGACGCAGTAATCGGTACTGATTTCCGTGAATTCCTAGGTCTAGACGACGTAACAGTAGACGTAGACCTAACGGCAAACCGCGCTGACTGTTTCAGCATTCGTGGTCTAGCTCGTGAAGTTGGCGTACTAAACCGTGCTGACGTGACAGAGCCATTAGTAGAAGCAGTTGCCCCTTCAATCGACGATAAAGTGTCTATCGAAGTGAAAGCGCCTGCTGCGTGTCCTCGTTACCTAGGTCGTGTTATTAAGAACGTAAACGTTCAAGCTGAAACACCACTATGGATGCAAGAGAAACTGCGTCGTTGTGGTATTCGCTCTATCGACCCTGTGGTAGATATCACTAACTACGTTCTTCTAGAGCAAGGCCAACCAATGCACGCATTCGATCTAGCGAAGATCGAAGGTGGCATCGTAGTTCGTATGGCTGAGCAAGGTGAGAAGCTAACACTTCTTGACGGCAGCGAAGCAGAACTAAACGCAGATACACTAGTAGTAGCGGACCACAACAAAGCACTTGCAATCGCAGGTATCTTTGGTGGTGAAGAGTCAGGTGTAACAACTGAGACTAAAGACGTTTTACTAGAGTGTGCATTCTTTGCACCTGACCACATCCGTGGTCGCGCTCGTAGCTACGGTCTGCACACTGATTCTTCAATGCGTTTCGAGCGTGGTGTGGATTACGCACTACAAGTGAGCACAATGGAGCGTGCAACTCAGCTTCTAGTTGAGATCTGTGGTGGTGAAGTAGCACCTGTTGTTGCAGTAGAGTCTGAAGCAGACCTACCTAAGCCAAACAAAGTTGCTCTACGTCGTACTAAACTAGACAACCTACTAGGTCACCACATCGCTGATGCTGACGTAGTAGAAATCCTAGAGCGCCTAGGTTTGACTGTTGAAGCTTCTGAAGAAGGTTGGGTGGCAGTAGCGCCAACATGGCGTTTCGATATCGCTATCGAGCAAGACCTGATTGAAGAAGTTGGCCGTATCTACGGTTACGACAACATTCCTAACCAAAACCCAGCAGCAGCACTTAAGATGCACAACCACGTTGAAGCGGATCTTCCACTGAAACGCGTTCGTGATCTTCTTGTTGACCGTGGTTATCACGAAGCAATCACATACAGCTTCGTTGAGCCTGAGCAGCAAAAGCTAGTTGTACCTGGTGTTGAGCCTCTCGTACTTCCAAACCCAATTTCTGCAGACATGTCAGCAATGCGTCTTGGTCTTATCCAAGGTCTGTTGAACACGGTTGTTCACAACCAGAAGCGTCAACAGCCACGCGTTCGTCTATTCGAATATGGCCTACGTTTCATCCCATGTGAATCTGCAGAAAACGGCATGCGTCAAGAGCCTATGCTTGCAGGTGTTATTGCTGGTACTCGTGGTGAAGAGCACTGGGATATCGAAACCAACACTGTTGATTTCTTCGACCTTAAGGGCGATCTAGAAGCGATTCTAGAGCTATCTGCGAACGAAAAAGCGTACTCTTTCGCTGCACTGTCACCTGAAAGCAAAAAAGCTAACCCAGCACTTCACCCAGGTCAATCTGCGGCAATCATCGTAGACGGCAAAGAAGTGGGCGTGATCGGTACCGTTCACCCTGAGCTTGAGCGTAAGTTCGGTCTAAACGGTCGTACTATCGTATTCGAAATCGAATGGTCTGCAATTAACAGCAAAGTGATCCCAGAAGCGGTAGCACTTTCTAAATTCCCTTCAAACCGTCGTGATATCGCGGTAGTAGTGGATGAAGCTGTTGCATCTGGTGACATTGTTAACGCTTGTCTAGAGCAAGGTGGCGAGTTCCTTAAAGATGCAAAACTGTTCGACGTTTACGTAGGTAAAGGCGTTGAAGAAGGTAAGAAGAGCCTAGCAATCGCTCTGACTCTACAGTCACTTGAGCGTACGCTTGAAGATGCAGATATCGCTGGTGCGGTTGACGCTATCGTTGCTCACGTTTCTGAGAAGTTTGGTGCGTCTCTACGTGACTAATCTCGCGTAACGTATCTTCTTAAGAAATGAAAACCCTGCCAGTTTGGCAGGGTTTTTTTATTTTTAGGATTACCTTATCGTTGTTCAAGTTCCTTACTGCTCGCACCACCCCTCATTATTTTAAAATACTAGACCAAACTAGGGATGGCCCTTACCCGAGATTAGGAACGTATTGTTTTTCAGCTAATACACGCTAACGATAGCTTATTGGCGGTTAGGCAGCGAGTGAGAGGGTATAGCTAAGCAGAAGAGGCAGCGTAAGAATGCTGAAAAAGTTGCCAAATAGTACCATTGACGCCACCTTCATGGGTTCTATATTCAGTCTTTCCGCAAATAGGTAATTCATGACGGCTGGCGGCAGCATTGTGAAGAGCACCATCATTTGCAATTGCATCGTTGGAAGGGGAATTAACCAATAAATAAGTGCAAAAGCGACAGCACCAGTTGCCAGTGACTGCACGGTACACAACACACCAATCTTTAAACCGTCCAACCGTAAATGACACATTTGTGCCCCCAGAGATAAAAGCATCACGGGTACGGCCGCTTGCCCAAGTAGAGCAGTGGCTTCGTATAAAGGCGCCCATGCACCCACATTTGACACGTTGAGAAACAGAGCCAACGACGCTGCTAAAAAGATTGGCATCTTGACTATTTGCTTAAAAGGGTTGCCATGACTAAGCAGCATTACGCCTAAGCTGATATGCAAGCATGCTGACACGACAAATAAAAGCACTGCTGACGACAGCGCAATTTCTCCAAACGTATAGGTAAACAAAGGAATAGCTAGATTTCCGCTATTCCGAAACATATGTGGTGGCGCCCAGGTTTTAAACGAGAGTGACGTCCATCGACATACCGGGATCATGAGTAGTGCGGGAATTAAAACCGCAACAATTGCCGCCAAAAGAAGCGGCCCCTGATTTGAATCGAGCGGCATGCTAACGAGTGACGAAAATACCAGTGCTGGCGTAAAAACCTCAATATTAATGCGGTTTATTGGGCGAAAGTCAGGCTTGATGTAACGACCGACCAAATAGCCAACTCCGACAAGAGCAAAAACAGGGAAAAGAATATTTATGATTTGATTAATCATGGTCGCCTAGAAGCAGTGTAAGAAGCTAATGAGGAAATACACGAACTTCCACATTATCAATCTTTATATATGGCGTCATCGTTAAACAGCGAGAAGCGTGGGTTTAATCAAGCTTTCAAAGCACAGTTGCAAAGTACAGGTGGTCATACCTTTTAATCTAATTGTTACGTATCGAGTTACATACAAATCACTGAATTTACGACAAGTTCTATGTCAAGTGTCTGTTAAATAACCAATATCTGATATTTTTATTAAATAGTGTTTAATGTTGATATTTAAACTACTTTTAGTTTTATAATCTGGATGTTTTTCCTGATAAAGATGAAACAAAAACAAAAATATCAAATTTCTGGCGTTTAACAATAATTTACGTAGTGCTATTCCTTTTGTTCGCCAAGAAAAAAGTTGGCGAAAATCATAAGCTTGTCATACACTTCCTGATGTAACCCCGATATGTTGTTGAATTGGTAGGGTAAAACTGCTCTGGCGCTACACTAACGTAGCATTGTTTAACATAGCTTTGAGGAAAGTTTTATGGCGCTCACAAAAGCCGAACTGGCAGAAAACCTGTTTGATAAATTAGGATTTAGTAAGCGGGACGCCAAGGAAACGGTGGAAGTGTTCTTTGAAGAGATTCGTAAGGCACTGGAAAGTGGCGAACAGGTAAAACTGTCAGGTTTTGGTAACTTTGATCTTCGTGACAAGAATGAACGACCTGGTCGTAACCCGAAAACTGGTGAAGATATTCCAATTACTGCTCGACGTGTAGTGACTTTTCGCCCGGGTCAGAAGTTAAAAGCTCGTGTAGAAAACCTGAAGAAAGTACAGTAAGCCGAATAAATGGATCACGCTAAGGCGTGGTCTTTTTTTGCGTAAAATTCGTGTGCATACAAATGAAAACCACCGCAATGCGGTGGTTTTTCTGTTTATGAGAGACGCTTAATGATATCGGTTACGCCGCTTCTAGATGCGTTGTTAAGTATGGTTGCCATGCTTGTTGGTACAAGTTCTTAGACTGTGTACGCATGTTGCGAATAGAGGCAAGCTCTATTTCGCTTAGCTCACGTTTTTCCAACATCGCTTGACGTTCTAGTTTCTGGATTTTTTCGTATAGGTCGTGTTCGGGACCGCTTTTTACATCTGCGATTGCTTTCAAGTGCAGTTGAACTTCGGCTACTAGGTTTGTTTTTGGTAAACGAACGAGCAAGTTCAAGTCTCTATATCCTGAAGGGCCAGGTTTTTTGAATCGATTTTTTACTTTCACAATAGTTGTTTCACGCTCTAACGTTTCATAAATGGAGACTAAGCTCGCGACGTCTTCAGCTACAATCGTTGCACGTGCTAGGTCAGTAATACGTTCAACTTTCCCATCTAACTCTAAAGCTATCTTTTCTTCTGCTCGTTGTTTGGATTTCACGCCTGCGAAGTATGGCTGAGCGTCATTAAGAAGTGCGGTACTCTTACAGATAGTTTCAAGTTCAAATTGTGCTTGGTGAGCTTTGCTGTAAAGGATGTCGAAGTCAGAATATGGCTGAGTTGGTGTGGTGTCGATTGACTGAATGCCATATAAACCGCTAAGGCTGTGTTTAAAAAGTTTCGAACAAACTTCGTTTTGGCTGGTTGAACGATTTTGTTCGCCACTAGGCGCAGGGGTAATTGGAAGTGCGGCAAATGCCGGTGCACGGCTAAGTACCAAAAGCATCAATGCTGTAGTACGAAGAAATAAGCTCATTCACTCTCCTTAACTTGCTTGTACTTAGAAAATAGGGAACATAAAGGTCGCTAAGTTCGGCAAATCAGGTACTAACTTATAAATGGGGCCATTACGAAAGATTCCAAGGTTTCAGTTTTATCTTGAAGTAGAATCGTGCGTTAGATCACCATTTCTCTTTTCTTTATTCTGATTATCAGATAAATGCGCGTCTCCTATGAGACCGATTACATCCTATCACCGCAGTATTAACCAAAGATGAACGGCATAGACAAATTGAAAAAAAACGTTAGTCTTACCTCTCAAAATGAAAACAGCCGACAAGTAGAAAGTAAAATGAGAGACCAAGAATTTTGGCATAACAAATGGGCCAGCAATCAGATCGGATTTCACTTGGAAGATGTAAACCCGCTATTACCAGTATATTGGAAACACACTAATCCAAAGCGTGAAGATAAAGTGTTAGTTCCTTTATGTGGAAAGTCAGAAGACTTGATTTGGCTAGCGATGAAGCATGATTCGGTTGAAGGTGTTGAGCTAAGCCATATTGCTGTGCGTGCCTTTTTTGCTGAACATTTTTACACGCCAACGGTAACGCCTCTTAATGGCATGCACGAGCTTTATCAATTTGATGAGCTCTCTATTTATACTGGGGACTTTTTCACTGCACCAGTATCTCAAGCCGATATCATTTATGATCGCGCCGCGTTGGTTGCTTTACCGCAAGATATGCGAGAGGAGTATGTAGAGCGTCTCAAGCAACTTTTGAACCCAGGCGGTCGTATTTTGCTTGTTACACTCAACTATCCTCAAGAAGAGATGGCGGGGCCTCCATTTAGCGTGCCGGTCGAAGAGATTGAGCAGTTATTTTCAGGTTACAAAGTTACTTGTTTGAACGTAGATGAAGCTGACGAGAATCATCCTAAAATTGCGAAAAAAGGCTTAAGTCGCTTCTCTGAAGAAGTGTACTTAATCGAGAGTGAATAGGCTCTCTTCGGTTTGGAACACGAAATAGCGCAGCAATTTGAGCTGCGCTATTTTTGTATGAGTGGTTCGTATTTAATAAATGATATTCACTTTTGAAGCACTTTCAACAGCATCTTGAACGGCTTCTTCGGTGGTTTTTCGTCGCGTAAGGACAACACCTAAACGGCGGCGACCATCGATTTCTGGCTTACCGAATAGACGAACTTGTGTTTGAGGTTGAGCTAAAGCTTTGCTTAGGTTTTCAAAGCGAATGTTTGTGGAAGTTCCTTGTCCAAGAATAACAGCAGACGCAGATGGGCCATATTGCACAATATTATTAATTGGCATTCCGGTAAACGCGCGCACGTGGAGAGCAAACTCAGACATTTCCTGTGAAATCATTGTAACCATACCCGTATCGTGAGGGCGAGGAGAGACCTCATTGAAAATGACTTTATCGCCTTTAACAAATAGCTCTACACCAAAGATGCCGTAGCCACCGAGCGCGTTTACCACTTTCTCAGCCGTGTATTCAGCTGCTTTTACTGCGTTTTCTGACATAGTTTGCGGTTGCCATGATTCGCGGTAGTCGCCATCTTCCTGACGATGACCAATTGGAGCACAGAAATGCACACCGTCAACGGCTCTGATGGTCAATAAAGTGATTTCGTAATCGAAGTCGATAAAACCCTCCACGATAACGCGACCTGCACCCGTACGCCCGCCTTCCTGAGCGTAATCCCATGCTTTTGTAACGTCGTCTTCGGTCTTGATAACACTTTGCCCTTTACCTGAAGAGCTCATCACAGGCTTCACCACGCACGGAATACCCACATGCTCAACCGCGGCTTTGAAGTCTTCAAAGTTATCTGCAAAACGATAAGGTGAAGTCGTCAATTCCAGTTCTTCTGCTGCCAAACGTCGGATACCTTCACGATTCATTGTTAGCCTGGTTGCCTTAGCGGTTGGAACAACATTCAGTCCTTTTTCTTCAAGCTCTACCAGTTTGCCGGTTGCGATGGCTTCAATTTCTGGTACGACGTAAGTAGGTTGTTCCTTCGTAATAACTTCTTCTAAGGCGTTCCCATCTAACATGTCGATAACATAACTACGGTGAGCGACTTGCATCGCTGGAGCATTGGCATAGCGATCACAAGCAATCACTTCTAAACCAAGTCTCTGGCATTCAATGGCGACTTCTTTACCGAGTTCGCCAGAACCTAAAAGTAATACACGGGTAGCATTTGCGCTAGTTGCAGTGCCAAACATAGTGTTCCCTTACAAAATAGAGTGATGAGACAGAAATTGCAGGAGATCATACTGAAGTTTTATGACAAAGCAAACGTTTGCTTTTGGTTTTTAGGTAATAAAAAAGCTCTACATGTTGTAGAGCTTTTTGTTGAATTTGTCGTTTATACGTTGACAAAACTAAGCGGAATATCTGGATTCAACGCTTCCAACGTTGATTGCGTATCGGCTAAGTGACTGATCTTACCTTCAGAGTTTTCTACCAATGCAGCGGCTTTGATGCTGTCAAAGGTTTCACCCGCAAGTAAAACTTGGATTAGCGCAACTTGTAGCGGTGGCAAGCTAGGATTAAACGCTGCATTTTCTGCATAAGCGCCTTGGAATACACGGCCGCTAGTCATCTCTAATGCTAAACCACTCAAGTTGTTGGTGTATGGAGAGTGGCTCATGTTCATCGCTTCAACTGCACTTTGGATGAGTGCGTCTTCATCATCACATGAGAATTGGTGTTTAACTTCTGCCATTAAGCCGGACTCGATACCGAGATCGTTTGGTCCAAAGGCTTCAGGCAGGTATTCATGAAGTGACTTTTCTTCGCGTTCTGGGAGCTGGATTTTAAGCTCGTTTGCGGTAGATAACTCATTCATGAACTGGCGGCAGTGACCACATGGGCTGAAGTTGATAGTGATATCCTTAACACCACGTTCGCCTTTCATCCAAGCATGGCTAATCGCAGACTGCTCTGCGTGAACCGTTTGACCCAACTGTACACCAAAGAATTCCATGTTGGCACCGAAGTAAAGGCGACCTGAAAGACCACGAACGATAGCGCCGACATAAAAGTCAGAAAGGGGAGCATAGGAGTACGCTGCGGCAAAAGGAAGTAGCGCAACACGAAGCTCTTTGTCTGATAGACCGGTAGCTGAAAGCAACTGCTCAAATTGTTGAACTGAAAGCGTAGCATCAAAATCATCAGCTTGGATGATAGGAGCAAGTTGTTTGGAAAGTGCTTCTGGAGCGCCTGCTAGCGCCTGTTCAATGCGACTTTTCATGTTGAATCCTTGTTATTGCATGGACAGTTATTCTATGTGAAAGATAGAAATGTTCCGTGCGTTAGATCACGATAAATAATGCAATTGATAATTCTGTTACATAATTAGAGTGAGCTCACACATGTATTCGATTGCACAGGTGTGAAGCGTTATCTCCGTCTCACAATTAACCATATCAGTATATATTCATATGACCAAGGAGCAGGAGTATGTTACTAACGCGACTTTTACCGCTATGCTACTTTATACCTACGTAATCTAGAGCGAGTGGTAGCATCTAGAATGCTAACGCTATGAATGTATATCTCGATCAAGTCCCTTCACGATATTACTGGGTGAGGTTGCTAGATAAGATAGGATTTTGAAAGGGATAAGTAAGAAATGGAAAGGCTACGGCCTGCCGGAAGGAGGGCAGACCGAGAGCGCTTAACTATTGATATAGCCAGACCGCCAAAGCAAAAAAACTTGGAGCCAAAATAGAAGTTATGATCCCACATAAAACCAATGCGAGTGATGAGAACGCGGCATCTATGGGCTGTTTCTCTGCACAAGTAGCGGTGCCTAGGGCATGAGAGACTGTACCCATTGTCAGACCACGTGCAATCGGGTGTTTAATTCCAATCAAGTTGTAAATTGGGTATGCCAAAATTGCGCCCAATAAACCGACAATCAGAACCAAGATCGCTGCAACGGCGGCTTCACCACCGAGGTGACTCGATATTTCCATCGCTATTGGTGTAGTGACGGATTTACCCACTAGACTCGCGATTAAACTGATATCCGCTTTGAAAGCGACTGCGATCAAGGTGGTTGTCATCATCGACATCACACTGCCTACTGTGCAAGCGAAAGTGATGATTCGCCAGTTTGCTTTAATTTGTGGTAGTTGTTCATATAGTGGATAAGCCAGAGCAACTACAGCAGGTTGAAGCAAAAAGCTAATTCCTTCGTTATCCGCATAATACGTTTCAAATGGCACATTTAAGTAAGTAAGCAAAGGAATGAGCACTGCGATACTGATCAGCAAAGGGTTTGCTAGAGGATTGTTCACTTTGATTGCGATTTGGCGAGCGATAAGAAAAACCACAATGGTAACAACTAACCACATATCAGTGTTTCTCCTGTAGCAAGTAATCTAGCAGCCAAGCGAGGCTGACCAGTACAATGAGTGAACCGCCAACCGCGCTAGCGATGATAGGGAGCGCATTCGCGAGTAGTAGGTCGAAATGCTGCATTAATCCGACGCTGATAGGAACGAACAATAAGATCATATAGCGGATAAATAGCGTGGCGCCCGGTTTGACCCAGTCGACTTTTACAAGCCCAAGAGTCATGGAGAAAAACAGTACGAGCATACCGATGACACTTCCTGGAACGGAAACGCCAGTGAACTTTTGAATGGTAATTCCGATGCCAAGTGCTCCCATGATGAGGAAGATTGAAATGAGCAGTTGGATCAGTTGTAAGAATCGTTCTTTAATCATTTTGACAGTATATAAACAACAAGCACACCATAAGGTGCGCTTGTATTAGGAGGAGTTAGGAAGCTAAGCTCTCTACATAACGGTACACGGATTTTAATATCGCAATCTTCTTTTCGTCACTTTCATGTTCGTGAACTAAGTTTTCTAAATTCAGCATGTACTCTTCAATTTGGCTTTCAAACACTTCTCGACAGTGTAGTGCCCAGCGTCTTTGTTCTTGCTCGTCTAATGTGCCTGGGAAGTTACGCGCACGATAGCGGAACAATAGAGGTTTAATACGCTTGTCATCAAATTCAATGTCTAATGCAGCAAGATTATTCGGATCGGTTTCGCGAATGATATCCATGGCTGCGCGATCGGCCGGAGAGAAGAATCCGTCGTAAAGTTGAGTGTCCACATCATCGCTTTTTTCAAATTGACGTTCGATAGAGAACAAGCCGATTAGTTTTTCTCGAATCTCAGGGTGCTGGCGAAGTAGTGCCAAATTATCGAGACACTTCTGACGATCAATGCCGATGTTTTCTGCGTTTTCCGCCGTTAACGTTTTTGCAGGGGCGAGAATAGGGCATTTGTTCAAATGAACTAGTTTAACTGGCACTGGTAGCAATTCACCAAGATCTTCGCGCTTAGTGTAGAGTCTTTCGTGCAGCTCTTCTGCGGATAGCTCAAGAATAGGTTGAGGGTCTTTCGCTAAATCGATGGTGATAACGGCGTTATTATTGGTTGGATGCCAAGCAACAGGCACAATCCAGCTAGTGTACTGACATTCGCGCCCTAGCATGCCTGAAACGTGCATCAACGGTGTCATGTTGACGATGTCGACTAAATCATTGAGCTTGCGCTTTTGGCGCATAGAAAAAAAGTAATCAAACAATTTTGGTTGCGCTGCTTTTACTTTCTTTGCCATTTCGATAGTCGCAATCACATCTGCCATGGCATCGTGCGCGTTACTATGTTCTATGCCGTTAGCCACAGACAAGTGTTCTAATTTAAAGCTAGTGAAGCCATCTTCGTTTTCTGGCCATTCTACGCCTTCTGGGCGAAGGGCATGGCACGCGCGTAGTACATCGAGTAAATCCCAACGTGAGTTACCGTTTTGCCAACTCCATGCGTATGGATCGATAAAGTTGCGATAACAAGTATAACGGGTCACTTCGTCATCAAAGCGAATGCTGTTGTAGCCTAAACTGGTGGTATTTGGTCTCGCGAGTTCAGTGTGAATCTTAGCGATAAACTCTGGCTCAGAAAGGCCTTCTTGAACCGTTTTTTGCGGAGTAATACCAGTAATAAGCGCAGCTTCAGGAGACGGAAGATAATCAGCCGGTGGTTGACAGTACATGACTAAAGGCTCGCCGATGATATTAAAGTTTTCATCTGTACGAACACCAGCAAACTGGCTTGGGCGATCTTTCGCGGGGTTGGTTCCCCATGTCTCATAATCAAAGAAGAAAAAAGTGGGCTGATTATCTTGGTGCATTCTGCTTACCGTTTACAAAACCGATGACAGTATTAGACCATTCAACGCCTTGACTAGCAACGAAAGATGCAAGTTGAATTTTTGAAAATGAAAAAAGCCGATGGCGAACCATCGGCTTGATATTTTACGTTTTATCGCTTTGGAAGGAATTTGAGTTCTATGCTCGTGTTTCTTCCAATGTTGCTTCACTTTCTGGTGACTTCAGCACTCGGCTAGCAATTGTACCCGCAGTCATTGAGCCTGAAACGTTTAGTGCGGTACGTGCCATGTCAATCAATGGTTCAATAGAGATAAGTAGCGCCGCGATGGTCACAGGTAAGCCCATTGCAGGAAGAACAATCAAGGCTGCAAACGTTGCACCGCCGCCAACACCTGCAATACCAAATGAACTGATGGTGATAATCGCAATCAATGACAGGATAAAGTGTAGATCAAGTGGGTTGATACCCATTGTTGGAGCTACCATCACTGCAAGCATTGCAGGATAGATACCCGCACAGCCGTTTTGGCCGATAGTGGCACCAAACGATGCTGATAGGTTTGCAATCGCTGGTGGTACGTTAAGCTTCGTGATTTGCGCTTCTACGTTTAGTGGAATTGTTGCTGCTGAGCTACGAGATGTAAACGCGAAGGTCAGTACAGGCCAGATTTTCTTAAAGTATTCCGCAGGGCTAACGCCGACAAAAGAGACTAATACGCCGTGAACAACAAACATCAGTGCGATAGCAACATAAGACGCCACAATAAAGCCAAGTAGGTTTAGGATGTCGCCTGCGCTTGATGTCGCTACCACTTTTGCCATCAGTGCTGCGATGCCGTATGGCGTTAGGGCCATGATCATCTTCACTAATCGCATAACGATAGATTGAGCAGCTTCTACGAAAGTACGAATCGGTGATTCCAACTCTGCTTTTTCCATCATCACTTTACGAGCGGCGATACCAGTTAACACGCCGAAAATCACTACAGCGATAATCGATGTCGAGCGAGCACCTGTTAGATCAGCAAATGGGTTGGTTGGAATGAAGCTAACTAGCATTTGAGGAATAGTTAAGTCACTTACTGTACCGGCACGGCTTTCTAAAACGGCGATACGAGCGGTTTCACGCGCACCTTCAGTTAACCCTTCTGCTGACAGGCCAAATGTCGTTGTCACCAAAATACCGATAAGTGCAGCAATTGCAGTCGTTACTAGAAGAACAGAGATGGTCAGGCCAGAAATTTTACCTAATGATCCACCTTTCTCCAATTTAACAACTGCAGAGATCATCGATACCAACACCAGTGGCATGATGACCATTTTCAGTAGACCAACGTAGCCACTGCCTACAATGCCTACCCATTCAAGTGTTTGAGCAATTGCGCTGTTACCTTCACCGTGAATGAGTTGCAAAGCAAGACCAAAAAGAGAACCGGTAACAAGACCGATCAAAACGAGACGTGAAAGAGTGTGTTTCTTTTGTTGTTGATTAAATAGAAAGAACAATATTCCAACAAAGACGGCTAGAGAGGCTATCACTGCAAAATTCATAATTTGACCTTATCAACCAACCTAAGTGGCGGTTGTTTTTTATACGGGGTTTTATACGGATTTATTTATGGAGCGTAAGATAACGCTCGTGATATAACTTTAAAAATGACAAACGGGTATTAGCTAGATCTAAAATGAATATAAAAACGAGATCTAAGTCGCGTGAGAGCGTGAATTAGCACATTAATTGTACAAAATGGTTATTCGTAGTGATGCAGTAAGTCACGCATTTCTTTCCTTTGTAAGTAAACCACCGAGTCTTCTTGATAACTGAAAAGTTGATAAATCATCGCTTTGGCGACATCTTCTGCTCGAATCGGTAAAAAGTTGGACAGTTTGCCAAGCATAAGTGGGCGAATTACCTTAAACAGAGTTTGTACTAACTTCTCGTCCATTCTTGGGTTTTGACGTTGACCAACAAGCGGGCCTGGGCGAACAAATACGATTTCCTCAAAATCCATAGCTTCGATTCGTTGTTCCATTTGTCCTTTACAAGCTAGGTAATGGGATGGCGATTTACTATTTGCACCGAGGCTAGAAACAACCGCAAGGCGTTTGACTCCGATTGTTTTCATCTGTTGGGCGACTTTGCACACCAGATCAACATCTACTCTACGCAAATTATCCTTACTACCAGCTTGCTTAAGGGTCGTACCTAAACAGATAAAGCCGATGGTTGGTGTTGGTTGGTTCTCATCCCATTGGTGGATAGAAAGGTCTGCATCAATGAGAGGAATAAGCTTGTTGTCCACATCTAGGACGCCATCGAGTGGGCGGCGAGAAAGATAATATAATGTTCCAACACCTGATTGATTTATGAGGTTTGCAATGACTTTTGAGCCTACTAAGCCAGTTGCACCGGCGATGATTGCGCAGGTGTTGTTATCCATATCTTTTCTCCTATATGGGAACATAGTCTAAGCTATTGTAGCGGATTTCAACGAGTTACTTATAATCTCGTGCAAGAAAGGTGAGACGCTCTGCGAACTCGGCAGACTATCCTGAGATAAACTTGATTAGCGCTGCCCCAATTGGATGCAAGTGTATACAATAGTGGGGCGCGCAAAAACTGTCGCTGAACAAGACCTCTTGAACAACAGAACACCTCTCACCCAGACAACATCAAAGGAACGTAAAAAATGGATGACTCTTTTGCTGCGGAGATACAAGCACGCATAGATAACAAAACCAAACCCGTCGGTTCTTTAGGCTTATTGGAAAAGGTGGCACTGCAGTTAGCTCTTATTCAAAGTCAGGATAAACCTCAGCCAGTTGATTCCATCGCTATCTGCAAACCGAGCATGCTGGTATTTGCTGGAGATCACGGCGTTGCAGAGGAGGGTGTGAGCATTGCGCCAAGCGAAGTCACTCAGCAAATGGTGGCTAACTTTCTCGCTGGCGGCGCAGCCATCAACTGTTTTTGCGACATTAATGGCATTCAACTCAAAGTAATAGATTGCGGCATGTTGGCTCCTATTGATGTGCTGGTTCCAGAATTTAAATCCCATCCCAACTTGGTTGAACAACGGTTGGGTAACGGTACGGCTAATTTTTCTAAACAATCCGCGATGTCCCCAGAACAAGTGGCGTTAGGTTTAGAATATGGTGCGAAGATTGCTGAGCATACCATTTTGCATGGTTCAAACCTCTTAATGTTCGGCGAGATGGGCATCGGTAATACCAGTTCGGCCTCAGCATTGTTATCGGCGCTGAGCTCATTAGATATTGATTATTGTGTTGGCGTTGGCACCGGAATCAATCAACAGCAGTTGAGCCGCAAATATAAACTGGTAGCACAGGGGGTAAACCGATGTCGAGGTCTTGATACCAAAGCGATTCTCGCACAGGTTGGGGGCTTTGAAATCGTACAAATGGTGGGCGCTTTTTTAGAAGCCAAGCGGCTTAAAACTCCAGTTTTAGTGGATGGGTTTATCGTATCGGTAGCGGCTTATATTGCGACGTTGTTAGACGAAGAAACGCGTGAATACATGTTGTTTGCCCATCGCTCTGAAGAAAATGGACATAAATTTGTATTGGAACATCTAAAAGCAGAACCTCTGCTCGACCTTGGTTTACGGCTAGGGGAGGGAACAGGAGCCGCTCTTGCCTTGCCTCTGTTAAAAGCTGCTGCTCAGTTTTACAACAAAATGGCGAGCTTTGAGAGTGCAGGAGTTACAGTTTAGTGTCAGTCCCTGATAATTCTGAGAAAGTCATGCCGTCATCGTTAAGATACCAGTGGGAGTTATTTCTATTAGCTACCAGTTTTTTTAGCCGCTTACCCGTGCCCCAAGCGTTGCCTTACAGTGAAGAACGCATGAATCAGGCAGGCCGTTACTTCGCGTTAGTTGGTCTCGTGCTTGGAGCACTTTGCGCTTTGGTATTCTCGCTCACCTCAATTTTTTTCCCAGAGTCGGTTGCCATAGTATTAACGATGGTGTTTAGCTTATTGTTAACTGGGGCTTTTCACGAAGACGGCTTGACCGATATGGCGGATGGCATTGGCGGTGGCATGACCGTAGAGCGACGCCTCTCTATTATGAAAGACAGTCGTATTGGCACTTATGGTGCCGCCACTCTCATTATGGCGTTATTGGCTAAGTATGTTTTTTGGAGTGAACTGGCTAACTTGCCGCACTTTTGGTTGGTCATTGTCGTCGCTTACACCGCAAGCCGAGCACTAGCAGCGACGCTTATTTATGACATGCCTTATGTCAGTGACAGTGATACGTCGAAAAGTAAACCGCTAGCAAGTCGCCAGTCTTCTCTAGAAGTCTCCATTTTGTTGTTTACTGGTGGCGTAACATTGCTTGTGCTTGGTATCGCGGATGCGATCTTGATATCGCTTGTTCTCGTGGTATTTCGTTTGATGTTCAAACGTTGGTTAACCAAGAGAATTGGCGGCTTTACGGGGGATTGCCTTGGCGCAGCGCAACAGTTGTCGGAACTGCTTATTTATCTCACTATGATTGGGTTGTATCACTCCTCATGAAGCAATTGATACTCGGTGGCGCGCGCTCTGGGAAGTCGCATTTGGCAGAAAAAACAGCTAAGCAATTATCGGTCGCTTCTCATCGATCATTACAATATGTTGCAACCGCGCTGCCATTTGACCAAGAAATGCGAGAGCGAATAGCGCATCATCAAAAGCAACGCGGGGGCGAGTGGCAAGAGCATGAATGCCCCCTTCATTTATCTGAGTTACTGACAAATTTCGCTACCACCGATGTTGTATTGGTCGACTGTTTAACCTTGTGGCTCAACAATTGGATATTTGAGTTAGGTGATGAATGTTCCAATGAGAAGCTAGAAGCAGAAATTGAAAAGCTTATACAGGTGGTACGTGGCTCAGATGCGACGTTAATATTCGTCTCTAACGAGGTTGGAATGGGCATTGTACCTTTGGGGGCGGTTAGTCGTTATTTTGTGGATAATGCAGGACGGATGAATCAAAAACTAGCCAGTGTTTGCCATCGCGTTACCTTTGTTGCTGCTGGTTTGCCGTTGGTTCTTAAAGAGTAGGATGGAACAAAATGAAAACACTCAATATCTATCTTGTGCGTCATGGAAAAGTAGACGCTCTACCAGGACTCCATGGCCAAACAGATGTAAAAGTTACGCCTGCTGATCAAGAGAGTATTGCTCGGGCTTGGGCCGAGAGTGGACGAGGTGTGGGTGGAATAATTTCTTCTCCTCTTTCACGCTGTCAAGAACTGGCAAACATCATTGCTGAACAGCAATTATTACCAGTAATGACGGATGAGTCTTTACAAGAGATGGCATTTGGTGATTTTGATGGTATGCCTTTTGATATGCTCACTGAGCAGTGGAAAAAGCTAGATGCTTTTTGGCAATCGCCAGCACAACATACGTTGCCGAATGCTGAGAGCTTAAGCACATTTTCTGAGCGCATATGTCGCGTTTGGTCTCAAATCATCAACGATATCAATGACAATCTACTTATCGTCACGCATGGTGGCGTCATTCGTATGATTCTTGCTCATGTATTGGAGTTAGATTGGCGTAACCCAAAGTGGTATTCGACGTTGTCGATAGGAAACGCTTCTGTCACGCATGTAACAGTTACCATAGATGAGCAAATTTACGCCTCGGTGCGTTCGATTGGCGTACCTCTTTTAACTCGTTAATTTATAAATATTAAAATGCCCAGAACGATATTGCTTACGGGCATAGTCACGGAAGATGTCAGTGGAAGCCCATCTGCTAGGTGCAGGAAGCGAAAATTGACTCAGTTACATAAAAAGGAAATATAGAAATGACAACGCCGAGTTGGGATTTGTCCATCGTTTATAACGACCTTTCTGACCCACGAATTCAAGACGATATTGCTCTTGTGGAACAATGTATTGATCTTTTGAATAAACAATCAGCAGATTGTGGCAACGTAGAGATCATGCAAAATGCGATTTTGACCAATGAAGCCGCGAGTCGTTTAGCGGGTACAGTTGCAAATTTTGCGAGTTGTTATGCTTCTGTTGATGCAACAAACGCCGAAGCGAAATCGTTACTTGGTAAAATGACCCGCATCTTTTCGGAGCTTTCCCAAGCGTTCAGTCCCTTTGATTTGACACTAACTCATGCCGACGAAGAGTTTATCTTGCGCGTGTTAGACCATGAGAATCCTGATATCAGTGGGCAAGCTTTTTCTATCTTGAATTCTAGAAAGTTGGCGGATACTCGTCTTAGCAACGCAGAAGAACAGTTACTGGCTGCGATGAGTGTGGATGGCAAATCGGCTTGGGGTAACCTATACGATAACCTGACTGGCTCATTGAAAGTGAAGCTTGAGTACACAGATGGTAATAGTGAAGAGCTTGGATTTTCTCAAGCGGCAAGCATTCTTTATGGTTCTGAATTCGAGCGTCAAGAAGCCGCGTGGCGTGGCGTACAAGATGCAATGCAAACGCACCAAGAATCATTCGCTGCGATTTTGAATGCGTTAGCAGGATGGCGCTTAACTGAAAACAAAAAGCGTTCTACGAAGCGTGAAGTTCACTTCCTAGAGCCGAGTTTGCATGGTAGCCGAATCCAAGCTGAAACTTTAAATGCGATGATGACAGTAGCCAAAGACAGTCGAGCTATTGGTCAGAAAGCAGGTTTATTGATGGCGCAAGTACATGGTCTGGATGAGATGAAACCTTGGAATCATCTGGCGGCTATGCCTGCTTTGAGCGGTGAAGCGAAGGTTTACGACTTTGATGAAGCGATTGATGTTATTTGTGAAGCATTTGAAACAGTAAACCCTGAGATGTCGGAGTTTGTCCGTTTGATGGTACAAAATGGTTGGATTGATGCCGCGCCAAATGCTAACAAGCGTCTTGGCGCATACTGCACCAAACTGCCAGCAACGCGAACACCACTTGTGTTTATGACTTGGAGTGGCAGCCGTTCAGACCTTATGACTCTGGCACATGAACTTGGCCATGCGTTCCATAACTGGGTTATTCGTGATTTGCCACTTTGCCAAACTTACTACCCAATGACGTTAGCAGAAACCGCCTCTATCTTTGCAGAAAACATCGTTCGTGATCATTTGATTTCGAAAGCTGAGAGCGTTGATGAAAAGCTCGAGATGTTGTGGGAAGAGTTGTCATCTGCGCTAGCTTTAATGATCAACATTCCGGTTCGCTACGAGTTTGAAAAATCGTTTTATGAACGCCGCCAGGATGGAGAGTTAACCGCAGATGATTTCTGTGAGTTGATGTCAGAAACTTGGAAAGAATGGTATGGCGACGTAATGAGCGAACCGGATCCGTACTTCTGGGCAAGCAAGCTGCACTTTTCTATTGATAGCGTGAGCTTTTATAACTACCCATACCTATTTGGCTTCTTGTTTAGCAAGGGTATCTATGCACAGCGAGAAACCAAAGGCGAAGCGTTTTACACCGATTACATCAATTTGCTGCGCGATACAGGCTGCATGATGGCGGAAGATGTCGTCGAAAAGCATCTGTCTATGGATTTAACCCAGCCAAGGTTTTGGCAGCAGAGTGTTGAGCTAGTGCGTGAAAAAGTCGATGAGTTTGAGCGTTTGCTCGTACAGCGCGGCTAAGTTTTTCGCAGTGTTGATGCATAATCTGCTTTATAGCTACAAAAATTTGATCAAATCATAATGATCTTAATCAGGGCTGTGGTAAAGTTCACAGCCCTAACACTTTGTAATTGTTTGAAAATTAAACGCCTCAATGCTTGATTTGAGTGCCTGGCGCGAAAAGGCATCGGATTTTCGAGGGAAATAGTGATTTCTACTCATAAGTGAGATCGCAGCAACAAAAATCCTTTGTACAATTTATTAACATATCCGCCGTGCTATTAAGGAGTAACGCATGACGAAGTCTCTCTTTCGCCAATCGTTTTTAACTGACACGTTAGATGTTCATATTGATGTTGCACCAGCGGAGCAGGTGCTTTCTAGCGGTGTAAAACTTAAACTCTATCAGCGTGGTGTATTAGAAGTAATCCCTGCGAATTATACTCAGGATACGAAGAACATCATCATCTCTTGTGGAGTTCACGGAGATGAAACCGCACCGATGGAGCTGGTGGATTCCATTATTCAAGACATAGAATCTGGGTTCCAGACGGTCGATACCCGTTGTCTGTTCATTATCGCTCACCCAGAATCCACTCTGGCGCACACGCGATTCCTCGAAGAAAACCTCAACCGTCTGTTTGACGAAAAAGAACACAAACAGACAAAAGAGCTTGTTATCGCCGATACACTTAAGCTGCTTGTTCGAGATTTTTATCAGGATACCGACCCGACAACACGCTGGCACCTTGATTTACACTGCGCGATTAGAGGCTCGAAGCACTATACGTTTGCAGTAAGTCCTAAGACTCGTCATCCAGTGCGCAGCAAGGCATTGATCGATTTCTTGGACAGTGCACACATTGAAGCTGTGCTCCTGTCAAACTCACCATCGAGTACGTTTAGCTGGTACAGTGCTGAGAACTTTGGTGCGCAGGCTCTCACGATGGAGCTTGGACGTGTGGCTCGTATTGGTGAAAATGACCTCGATAAACTGACCGCGTTTGATTTGTCTTTACGTAATTTGATTGCGGAAACGAAGCCAGAACACCTACCAAAACCATGCATTAAGTATCGCGTAAGTCGCACAATCGTTCGTTTGAACGAAGACTTTGACTTTATGTTCGACGACAATGTTGAAAACTTCACCTCATTTGTTCACGGCGAAGTGTTTGGTCATGATGGCGACAAACCATTAATGGCGAAGAATGAAAACGAAGCGATTGTCTTCCCGAACCGCCACGTCGCAATAGGTCAACGTGCAGCTCTGATGGTTTGTGAAGTGAAAACCCGTTTTGAAGAGGGTGAGTTGGTTTACGATTAATCCAACATTGCTTTGAGAAGTTAATTGCAATTTACCGAGGCTTAACTGTAAGGTTAAGCCTCGTTTGTTTTTATCGGCCGCTATGGATTTTCAACAACTTATCCTGAACAAGGAACGACGCTGGCAACGTAACCTGATGGTTATGTCGATCGTGCTCGCTGTACTCTCTGCCATTCACTTGATGGTCGGAGAAATTTTCCTTTCTCCTTTTCAATCCTTATCTGCATTTGAACAGAAGTTATTGGTGGACTTGCGTTTACCGAGGTTAGTGTCTGCGGCAATTATTGGTGCTGCGTTAGCGGTATCTGGCGCGACGTTACAAGTGTTGCTTGGGAACGTGTTGGCTGAACCTGGCGTGCTTGGTATCTCTGGTGGCGCAAGCTTAGCAATGGTCTTAATCATGTTCGCGTCACCTGTTCTTCCTACCCCGATTGTTTTTATGTTGGCAGCGATTGCAGGCTCGATGGTATTCACGTTTGTTTTGGTGGCGATAGCAAGGGCAATGCACCTGACGACGGCTCGATTGCTTTTGGTTGGGGTCGCATTGGGTATTTTATCGAGCGCGATTGTGACCTGGGCATTTTACTTTAGTGATGATCTCAGTTTACGCCAACTGATGTATTGGTTAATGGGCAGTATTGGCGGTGCAAGTTGGTATCAACATACCGTTACTTTGGTGATGTTACCGGTGCTTACCTGGTTATGTTGTAAAGGCAAGTCGCTTGATAAATTGATGCTGGGTGAGATTCATGCGACCCAATTGGGTGTCGATGTGCATCAAATGCGTTGGAAATTGATCCTCGCCATTTCTGTTTTGGTGGGTAGTTCAGTCGCTTTGGGTGGCATCATCAGTTTTGTTGGTTTGGTGGTGCCGCACTTGTTGCGTTTGGCTTTTGGTACGGAAAACCGTTATTTATTGCCACTTTCTGCAATATCTGGTGCTGCGTTGCTTGTATTTGCTGACATCGGCGCAAGACTGTTATTGGACTCCGCAGAGTTGCCTTTAGGTGTCATGACAACATCGATTGGCGCACCTATTTTCATCTGGATGCTGGTGAAGAGTCATGATGCACGTTAAACATATGTCGGTTGGTAGTCGATTATTGCCTCTTTCTTTTGAATGCAAAGCTAGCGAAATCGTACATATCGTTGGGCCTAATGGTTCCGGTAAGAGTACTTTATTGGCTGCGATTTCTGGTACGTTAAGTCACCGAGACGGTATGAGTGGTGAAGTGTACGTTGGCAACAAAAACTTGCTTACTTTACCGTTGTCAGAGCAAGCTCATGTTCGAGGTTATTTGTGTCAGCAATCGCGCCCAGCGTTTAATGTTGATGTGTTTCAGTATCTCGCTTTATCTCTGCCAAGTGGTGCTGAGATTGCGGATATCAAAGTGCGTGATGCCGTCAATATGGTGGTGGAGCTGGTACAACTGCAAGATAAGCTTCATCGCAGTATTCAAACATTATCCGGTGGTGAGTGGCAGCGTGTCCGATTAGCAGGTGTATGTTTGCAGGTGTGGCGTACCATTAATCCTTTTTCGCAGTTTTTAATTTTGGATGAGCCAGCAGCACCGTTAGATATTGCGCAAGAGGGTCTGCTCTATCAATTGATTAACGCTATGGCGGCGCAGGGAATTGGAGTATTAGTTGCTAATCACGATCTCAATCGCACATTAAAGCACGCAGATAAAGTATTGCTGCTTAACAACGGTGTGCTGCACTCATCAGGAAGTGCCGATACTGTGCTAACGGAAGAAGCTCTCGGGGAAGTGTTCAATACTCAAGTCAAAAAGGTCATCGTAGATGAGCAACCTTATTTAATCTTTGATTAATGTTTAGGGACAATAAAAAACGACCTACTTGAGGTCGTTTTTTTTAATCGAGATAGCCAAACTCAACGCTTATTGAGTTAACGGTTTTAGATCTGCAGGGCGGTAGTAAACAGATTTGAGTACTTTGCCTTTACGAATGGTTTTACCTTCCGATACGAAATCTTCGGCGCATTTCGCGATGATGTATTCACCTTTCTGCACCGCCATCAACTTGATGCCTTGTTCTGCGTAGAATGCTTCTGTTTCTGAGTACTCTTGCTCGTTACGGCATACTTTGCTCATGTTGCTTGAATGTACTTCATCCCAGCAAGGAATAAACTCGATACCACGGTTTACCGCAACGTTTAATAGAAGATCAATTAAGTAGCTGATCGCCAGGTTGTCTTCTACTTTGCTGTGGCCAAGATGAACGAGACGGCCCATTAATACATACACGCTGTCTACGATGGCATCTGCTTGCTCAGTTTTACAATCTGCTTCTGCTAGCTCTGTTAGCTCTTCGATCGCCAAAGAGGTGTGTAGTGTGTCTGCTTGCGTATCAAGGCTTGCAGCGTCTGCGACTGGTAAGTCGAACGTACTACGGAACTCGGTGATATCACGGTATAAGTGATCAAAAATCTCTTGGGTTAGCTTTGACAGTTGCATTCTAATTTCCATTGAATCGATTGAAGCGGCAATGATACCAAACCGCACTTTGAACCCCAAGGGCATTGCATCTAACTGGTGATAAATCTGCCTTTGGGAATGGTGGTGCTTAACGAAATAGGTAAGGGAACAGCTTTTTACGTTCTTCCTCTGAAAGGGCGGAAACACGAGCGATGTTCGTATCGGGAATGGATTCAGGATCAGGATAGTGTTTTAGTACCTTTTCCATACTCTCTTCGCGAATCAAATGGAAGATCGGGTAAGGAGAACGATTGGTTAGGTTTTCGTCGTCTTCAGGCCTTGCGCCGCCAAAACAGTAATCAGGATGGAAAGTCGCTACTTGGAAAACACCTTCCCAGTTTTGCTGCTTAATTAATCCTTCAACCCAATCTATGCAAAAGTTGTAGTCCCAGAAATCTTGTAGCATGTTGGGAACCACAACCAACGTGGTCTCAAGTTGTTCGGGTTCTGTGTTACTCAGCTCAATCAGCTGCAATAAAATATCTTCTAGAAGCGCTTCTTCTTGAGTCGCTTCACTAACAAAGATTTTGATTTGTTTATTACGTTGCGGCTTGGCAGCAAATGGACAAAGGTTGAGACCGATTACTACATCTTTGAGCCATTGATCGACCTGTTGAGTGATCGCTTCGATATCTGTGTTTTGTGTTGAACGCGTTGACATACGACTTTCTGGTTTTTATTAAAGTAGCGCAAGCATAGCAGAGTTGGTTATCCAAGTAACCAGAGAGGTATTACGCAAATGAGCGTACCTTAGCTACTCTTTAAACTCGCAGCGTCAGGTGTTTGGTCAGTATGCTTTCTTTCGGCAATGTGTTTCAAATACGCAATTGCAGCAAACATCGCTAGGTAGACTGCGCTTCCTCCCATAAGAACACTCGACCAACCACCATGTTGCCAACAATAAAGAAGTAAGAATCCTCCTAAGCTACCGCCTACGTAGTAGTGTACTAAGTAGAGCGCTGTCGCGGTGGCTTTGGCGCGAGTGGCGTTCTGACCGACCCAACCGTAGGCGAGGGTATGAGTAAAGAAGGCACCAAAACTTATCAGCAACAACCCAAATAGCATTGCAGTCAAGCTTTCAACCGCCGCAATCCACATCCCCGCCATGCTCACTATCGCGCCTAAGAACATACCGAGGATTGATGAATAACGTTTACTCCAGTGGCCTGCGCAACGAGAGGAGAAAGTCCCTCCCAAGTAACAAATAAAGATCAGTGAGGCCAACCCGACGGGCACATTGTGAGGTTCACTCACCAGACGGAAACCCATGACGGAGTAAAGGTTGACGAACAAAGCAAAGTTGAGTCCTCCTATCAGCATTGCGAACCACACGCGTTGGTTTTTAAAATGACCAATAAGCGCACGATTTTGATGGCGCAAGCTGCTTGATGACGGGGTGAAGTTGCGCTGTGTTGGCAATAAATAGTGAACGCCAATGACACCAAGAAGAGTGAACACCATCATAACTTCAATGGCGACATCAACACTGAAATTGTCCGCCAATAAGCCACCGCTAATACGCCCTGCAATGCCGCCTAATGAGTTAGCCGCAATGTACGTTCCAATTGCCATCGGGAAGGCGTGCTTGTCGAGTTCTTCTGCCATGTAAGCCACGGCGACCGCAGCAAAAGCGGCGAGCGCGACACCGATCAGTGCTCGACATACCACCAAAAACAGAAATGAGTCACCAAACAGCATCAAAGCGGAAAGGGTAGGAATTGAAAACAGACCAGCCATCATGACTGGCTTTCTTCCCACTGATTCTGACAACACAGCCATTGGAACGAGGCTAAAAGAGAGAGCGAGTGTCGAGGCCGCAAATAACCAGTTCACTTGCGTTTCTGAGATCGTGAAAATTTGAGCAAAAGTGGGCAGCATTGGCTGTAGTAGGTATAAATTTGAAAAAACCAAGAAGGAACCAAGCGCTAGCGAGAGCGTAATGCGTTTGTATTCCGGTGTGCCAAAACTGACCATGAATCCTGCCTAATGTGAGCAAATGGAGAGACTGTGATCAATCTATCAGTTCGTTATAAATTAAAAAAATATATTAAAAATATGGACACCATATATTTTTGATCTAATGGAATCGAAACAACTTAAACATTTTCTGGCGGTCGCTGAACACGGAAACATTACCCATGCGGCGAAAGCCCTGCATATTGCCCAGCCCGCATTAAGCATTTCTATCAAAAAGTTTGAGCAGTCTTTGGGCGTTACCCTATTTCGCCGTGATGATAAAAAAATCAGCTTAACGAAAGAGGGCGAAACGTTATTTGTACATGCCAAGCGGGTGATTCAACAGTTGCACGACGCGCAGCTCGCGATTGATGAGTTGAAAGGCTTAGCGAAAGGCGAAGTAAGGCTCGGGACGCCATCAATGATGGGCAGTTATTTCTTTCCACGAATTGTGATGGCGTTTAAAAGCCAGTTCCCGGAGTTAAAATTGACCTTGGTCGAAGCTGGGACTCAATCGATTCGTCGTATGCTGCTCAATGGTCAACTCGATATCGGTGTGATCAGTTGTGATAACGTGCCTGATGACCTAGAAACTGACCATTTGTTTACTAGCCAAATGGTCGCAGTTGTTTCACCTGAGCATGAGTTAGCCCAGCGACACGCTCTTACTTTTGATGAGTTCTTTGAACACGATTTGGTTATGTTTCAGCATGGCTATTTTCACCGCGAATTTTTGGATCAGGTGAGTGAGGAGCATGGGTTTACCATGAAGTCATCATTCGAGACCAACTTACTGCCTTTGATTTTGAGTATTGTAAAACAAGAGTTTGCGATTACCGCGTTACTGGAATTGGTGACTCAACATGAGTCGGGCGTTGTTGGCTTACCGTTTGAACCACCAGTGACGCTGGATCTGGCACTTGCTTGGCGCAAGCAGGGGTACTTATCAATAGCAGATCGAACGTTTATCGACTTTATCAAGCGCTACGTTTAAACGCAGCGCAGATTCATCGTCCGAGCACTAGTCGCCTTTGTACATCTTCTCGAAGTTCTTTGGGTTCCAGCCAATCATTACCCGATCACCAATTTTTAAAACTGGCACTGAACGAGCACCAAGCGCATCAAGTTCTTTGCGACCGCGTTGCATCTTAGCATTGCACAAACGATAGTTAATATTTTTCGAATCCAGATAACGTTGAGCATCTTTGCAGTGAGGGCATTTGTCTTTGACATAAAGAACGACACGTTTCATTGAATTTCTCTCCATTATCATTGGGAGGCGAAGTTTAACGGCCTTTCACCATAAATGAAAGGCGAAAGCTAAGGTGAAACTGTCCTTTATCTCAGGTATATTGAGCGCCTTTATTTTGTCATAACAGACGTTAACTCTATGCATCCGTCACTTCGATACATTCAGGGCTACCCACAAAACATCGTAGAGCAGGTGAGCTCATTGATAGCGAGTGGCAAGTTTGTTCCTTGGTTCGAAAAGCGTTATTCCGATAGGCACCAAATCAAAAGCGAAAGGGCGCTCTATGAGTACGCCATGGCAATCAAAAACCGCTACATGAAGAAAGCCGCGCCAATCAGTAAAGTTGTCTACGATAAGAAAATTCACGCGGTAAACAACGCGCTTGGTTTGCACAGTGTAATCAGTAGAAACCATGGCGGTAAGCTGAAGTCGAAAAACGAGATTCGCATTGCCAATGTATTTAAAGATGCGCCCGAGCCACTATTAAGAATGCTGGTGGTACATGAGTTGGCACATACTCGTGAGAAAAACCACGACAAGGCGTTCTATCAGTTATGTTGCTATATGGAGCCTGAGTATCACCAACTCGAATTTGATGCTCGTTTGTTTATGATTTACCTCGATTTAAAAGCGAATTTGAATGAAGAACAATAATCACAACGCGAAGCAAGCAAAGCCAAAGGCTTCAATGGCGGGTCAGAAGAAAGACGCGAATAAAGACAAGCCGAAGCGTGTTAAAGACAAAGTTGCGCGCAAATCCCCTCAGCCTGCAGGAAAGAGCGAAGTCGAGTTCATAAAAATAGCGAAGAATGGTTTGCATGAGCGTAATGTTCATCGAGGTCGTTACGATTTTAAAAAACTCGTGGAAAGTGAACCACAGTTAAAGCCATTCGTTATCAAAAATCCGAAAGGGGAAGATTCCATAAACTTCTCTGATCCTAACGCGGTTAAAATGCTCAATAAAGCATTGCTTGCTGCGTATTATGGTGTCGAGTTCTGGGACATTCCCGACACCTACCTTTGCCCACCGATTCCGGGCCGCGCTGATTACATTCACCGAGTGGCAGAACTACTTGATAGTGAAGTAAAAGGTCAGTACGCGCACCAAAAAGTGAAAGCGTTGGACATTGGCGTGGGAGCAAACTGTATTTATCCGATTGTTGGTGTAACAAAATACGGTTGGCACTATACGGGCAGCGATGTCGATCCAAAATCCATCCAATCGGCTCAAACGATCGTAGAGCACAATCGTGTTTTGAAGGGAAAAATTGCACTGGTACAGCAATACAATGATGCCAATATTTATCGAGGTATCATTCAACCGAATGATCGTTATGATGTGACGACATGTAATCCGCCATTCCACCGTTCGGCGGAAGATGCCGCTATGGGCAGCCAGCGTAAAATCGATAATCTAAAAGCAAACCAGCGCAAGAAAGGGCTAAAACCTCAAACCGCACCAGTAAAGACAAGTAAGCCTGCGTTGAATTTTGGCGGTCAAAACGCTGAATTGTGGTGTGAAGGCGGAGAAGCGGCGTTTATCCGAAAAATGGCGAATGAAAGCCAAGCTTTTGCCGCGCAGGTTTTGTGGTTTACAACACTCATATCCAAAAAAGACAACGTTCGCCCGATGCGCAAGCAGCTTGAAAAATTGGGTGTGAAAGCCATTCGTGTGGTTGAAATGAGCCAAGGACAGAAAGTGAGCCGCTTTGTAGCTTGGTCATACATGGATAAGCAACAGCGCAAAGCATGGATTGAACTAAAGTAACGTTGACCGTTTCACACTGAACAATAAAGTAGGAAGCCCGCTGATATCAGCGGGCTTCTCTTTTTGGGAGATCTAAAACTTAATGATGGGCTCACAATCTAGTGAACTGAGAGTGACAAAGGTATCTGTTTTGGCGTAGTACAAGCCACAGGTTTCACCTCTTATCTGCAACGTATATTGGTCTGGAAGATCCGTATAGCTGCCATCCAGCAGTTGATTGTTGTTACCTTTTACTCGTCCTTTTTCAATCAACAAATGCGGTGAGGATTCAAATACGTTATTTGCGATTCTAGGTGCTGGTGTCCCTTGGATTTCTGCGATCGCGTTTTGAATTTCTATGACTGTTTCCGGAGAGTTCTTTTTACTCAATGCTTCAACGGGTTCTTGTGACATAGCTTGACATCCTATCAAAGAAATTGAAGTGCCTAGGAAAAGCGCAACCCGAATCAGCATTCGTAAAAAGTTAGTTGATCTCAACATGAATTGCCTCTGTTCGTAGCGGAGAGCGAAGATCGCTTAACTCCGGAGATGAAATGTTACGCGGCATGGCGTTGAAACTTGAAGGGGATACTGGCGGACAGGTTCCTGTTTCCATGTAGTTTAGCGCCGCAGAAAGCATACCTTCAGACGGATCGCCTAATGGTTTTGTTAGGTCATCATTGACCCAGCAACCTTCCACTCTATTGTTTAAGCCTAGCTCGGTATTGATTTGGCTCTTTGGAGTAGGAATAAAACCATCAGCGAAGTCGCCAAATTTTTTCTCGTTCGCCGACTTGAACTGAATAGTGTAGTACATAGTGCCGCAGTTTTGTTCTGGTGAGAACCCATACGGTTTACCTGTGGTTGTTGAACCTATTTGGATAACCTCCACATCAATGCCGCGCAAAGCGTTGATTAGCAGTTCACTTGAGGAAGCCGTGCCTCCTGAAGTCAGCACATATACGCGCTTTTTGTTCAGTGTCGGAAGCACTTGATCCGAATATTTCTGTGCTGCCCAGTCTATTGCTAGATTCGTAAAGCGATAGATGTTATCCCCATCTTTAATGGTACGCATCACTTTGTCATTATGAATCAACTCACTGAAGACTCGGTTCTGACCAGCACCGCTTAGCATGTAGCCTACTTGCGAGGACTGAAGGACTAAGCCACCGCCGTTGTAACGTAAATCAACGACGATCTCGTCAACATTTTCTGCTGAGAGCGTACTGAACGCCTCAATAAGCGGGGCTTGAGCGCTTGGTTCAAAGGAGTTGTATTGCAGATAGCCGATCCGCATACCATTTTGTGTAATCACTTTGGCATTTTTAACTGGAGAGGTCATGACATCAGAGGCGGTAAGCGTCACGGTTTTCTCTAGACCGCCAACACTCTCAAATGTGAAGGTGTAATCTTGATTGATGTCAGGGTTAAAGAGCGTTTTATTAATAAAATCAATGTCGGACTGACTACCGGTGTTAACCACATCAATATTATTGATTTTCAGAAGCTTATCACCACGAGCAATGCCGCTTCTATCAGCTGGCGAGGCTTCTTCAGTGTAGGAAATACGAACGTCTCGAGGTTGTACGCCACGTAGGAATGCCCAGTTAAAACCAAATCCAGCAACTAAACCGGATTGCGATGATTTCATATCATCCTCATAAGGGACGGTAAAATGGAAGCGATCTTTTGGTTTACCCGTCGCGGTAGTAGCAGAGGTGACCAGCGTATTGAAGTAATCAGTAACAGTTTTGTAGTTTGCTGGATTATTATCAGGAACCTCGTCGTACCATAGATACGTTTCGTTAGTAAAAGCTCTTAAAAAGAGTTTTTCGTGTAATGCAGAGCCCAATTTATCTGGATAGGCGGCATAGTTGTCATATGGGTCCAGTCCGACGCGGGGCGTTTCACATTGGTTGATAAACGTTTTCGACGATTGGCTAAAATCATGAACTTTCCATGTTGGACCGTTTGCACTGCTAGTGGACGGAGTAGGTGATGAGCTATCACCGCCGCCACCGCCACAGCCTTGTAATAATGCGAGAGTGACTGCCGTTGCTAAAGAATACTTAAATTTCACTTTTCTATGTCCTTATAAATAATAGAATTATAATTATGTGTTTTGCTTTTGTTTTTATTAGCTAGGTGAATGTATTAATTTAATTTTTTCGTCTGCAAATTTATAGTTAAATAGTGTGAGGTAAATAACGTAAAAAAGTTGTCTTTTATCCTTAAGCTAAATTAGTCATTACTTAAGTTTTCTGTCTATTTCAAAAGATCTAACAAGACAATTAATAAGTGTGAAATTAAGACAAGTTCTTAGTTGACTAAGCGATGCTTGCTAAATAAAAATCAGAATTAGATTCAGGAAACGCTTTGAATCAATAATTTGGTAGGGGTATATGATGTTATCTGGGATTTGTTTGATTTATTTGTCTGATGCTTTAACTTAATTTAGTGAGTTGAGCGACGTGCTTTAATAGGCTTCCGTCAATGTTAGGTATATCATCAGCGAAAAATATCTGAGCACCGGGAGTGCAGCGCATTAATATATTTGTTAGTTCACCTTCATTGTTGGAAGTGTTAACTGCGTTAAGTTTCGCTAATTTATTACAAAGCTCGTCCTCTATTTGCACTTTCTGCTCTTCGGTGAGCCTAATGCGACCTATACATACGCCTGGGTTGATATCATGAGAAAGCGAATCTTGTTGAAATCGCTCTTTGAATAAGGTGTCTAATGCCGTACCTTCTTCCATAATAAATCGACGACCAGAACGGTAAAACAAGCCGTCTCCGAAGTTTTCGACATATCCTAGAATTTCCGCGATACGCAAATAGAATCGTAAGCTTGTATCAGAAAGTCCGTAAGTTTGGGCTATCTCTTGCGGTTTAATATCACGAGAAGTCAGCATATAAATAAAATCAAGTAAATAAGGATGCTCAACGAAAAGGGCGCTCTCTTCATCTGTTAGCATTTGCTCGTTTTGGTGCTGAAGCTCGTTGGCTAAGGTTGCGAGTTCGATGAGATCGGTATTCAGGTAGTTCAGATAAATAAGTACTTTATCCAAACCTAAAGCTGGATTATGTAGGTGGCGTTTAATACTAGATAAAGGGATGCCACTTTTCTCTGACAAGGAATTGTAGCAAAGCCCTTCTTCTTTAATCTTTTGTCGTAGCGCTGCAAGTAAAAACTTTGGTCCAACATTCATCCTTGAATATCACCTTATTCGTTATTCCATTTACTGGCTGATATTTTGCCTTTCAAGCAGCAGGTTTCGAATCGCTGTGCCTGCTTCTAGAATATGCTTTTTCAGTAGGTACTTGGCGCCTTCGATATCGCGATTTTGGCACATTTCAAACAAGCTTAAGTGCTCTTCTTCTGCCTTTTTAATGCCTGTAGTAAACAATAGCTGCATGCGTATGTATCGGTCACACTTTGTGTTCAGGTTGTAAATGACGTCCATAGTTTCAGGCATGTTGGCTGGCGCATATAGGGCTTTGTGGAACTCGTAGTTGTAGTTGCTCCATTCTTCTACTTCGTCGCCACTGTTCACTACTGACTCGAAACGTTCGCGAACTTCGCGCGCGCGTTCAAGGTCAGCGTCTGTCATATTTTGAATCGCGCGCTCTAAAATGTGGCATTCCACGACAGCGCGCAGTTCAAATAGCTCATTGATTTTCTCTGGAGATAGCTCAGTGACCGTCGCACCTTTGTGAGGTTCAAAGCTAACGAGTCCTTGTGCTTCCAATTGAACTAACGCTTCACGCACAGGAATTCGGCTAACATTAAACTCTTTTGCTAACGCATCTTGACGTAAAGGTTGACCAGTTTTTAACTCGCCCTTCAAGATCTGAGTTCGAATTGCTTCCTCAACGAGCTGAGTGCGCGTTTTAAAAACAGGTTTCTGTGACATTGAAGTCTCCCGTGAAATTAATATTGTATCCAATCCATTTTACTTTAGTAGTTTATTGTTTTTCTGGCACAAACCAACTAGGAAAGAAGGTTTTGAGAAGTAGAGTGAAATAAAAGGCATCAGTTGATGCCTTTTTGAGCCATTTGTTGATCTTATTGGGACACACTGCCATCTATGGCGCGTTGGATACCCAGTGGGTTCGACGCTTTTAATGAATCCGGCAATAAAGATTCTGGCAAAGCTTGATAAGCGACCGGACGCAACCAACGATGAATAGCCTCCGCACCGACAGATGTTGAGGCAGAATTGGTTGAAGCCGGATATGGTCCACCATGAACCATAGCGTAACCAACCTCGACGCCAGTTGGCCAACCGTTGAATACAAGGCGTCCGGCGATTTCTTCCAAACTTGGAAGCAGTTGCTTGGCTTGTTCTTCGTCTTCAGCGGTAGCGTGAAGGGTTGCGGTGAGCGATCCAGTCAGTGAATCACTCAGTTTCAACATGTCATCGAAATCTTCACAGATTACGATTAACGATTGAGGACCAAATATTTCTTCCTCCCATTGTGGGTTTTTACGCCAGTTTTTACTGTCCGTCACGAACAGTGCTGGTGAGACATTGGTCGCTTCTGCTTGTTCAGAACGAGTGACGTTAATGCCTGTTTCGGAAGTTCGCTTATCCACTTCGGATTCATATGTTTCTCGGATTCCTTGCGTTAGCAAAGTGGCCGTTGATTGTTGTCGAATTAACCCTTGAGCGGTTTCGATAAAGGCTTGCGTTTCTGGGCTATTCAAGACAAATACAACGCCTGGTTTTGTACAAAATTGTCCACAGCCCAAAGTCATAGAAGCCACAAACTCTTCAGCCAATGAGGCGTTTGCTCGTATGGCTGAAGGGAGAATAAATGTTGGGTTAATCGCCCCTAGTTCACCATAGAAGGGGATTGGCTCTGGTCTTTGCTGAGCTAGATTGAACAGCGCACGGCCACCACCGACGGAGCCTGTAAACCCAACCCCTTTAATTTTTGGATGGGTAACGAGTGCTTGGCCAAGTGCGCGTTTGTTGCCTTGCAATAGCGTGAAGATGGCTTGCGGTAAGCACTCTTTCTCCAGTGCAGCCTCAATACACTCTGCAACAAGTTGACTGGTGCCAGGGTGGGCGGTATGGCCTTTTACAATCACAGGACAGCCAGCTGCCAGTGCCGAAGCCGTATCACCACCTGCCGTAGAAAATGCGAGCGGAAAATTAGACGCACCAAACACGGCGACAGGGCCAATTGCGATTTGTTGACGGCGAATATCTGGTTTTGGCAGTGGTTGACGGTTTGGGTTTGGCGTATCGAAAATTGCTTGATGGTGATTACCCGATCTCACAACCTCGGCAAATAGTCTTAATTGGTTCGCGGTACGTCCTATTTCGCCGCTTAAACGTGCTTCGGGAAGGGCAGTTTCTAAATGAGCACGAGCAACGATTTCTTCACTCTTCACTTCCAATTCAGAGGCGATAGAGCAAAGTAAGCTCGATCGCTTTGCATTACTTAGTTGGCGAAACTCACGCGCAACGTTTTGGGCGGCTGAGGCGGCTTGATTAACTTCTTGCTCTCCATGTACCGGAAACGCAATAGGTAGAGGCTCACCAGTAAAGGCGTTGACTGCGTAAAAAGTGGTTGGTTCTTGTGGGTTCATCATTCTTCCTTACTATCCTTATTACTTCACTTCAAATCCGTACGCATATGGATCTTCATCGTCTACCCATATTGTGTTGTGACCGTATACTTGTGCCCATCCTTCAATACTTGGCAAAATAGCGGCTTTGCCATTCACTTCGGTAATGCCTTCTATACGTCCTTGAAATAGGCTGCCGATGATACTTTCGTGAACAAAGTCTTCTCCTTGATTGAGTTTGCCTCTTGCATGCCATTGCGCCATGCGTGCACTAGTACCCGTACCACATGGCGAGCGATCCAACGCTTTGTCGCCGTAAAACACAGCATTTCGAGCGGTGGCGTTTTCTTGAGTGGGCTCTCCGGTCCATAGCACGTGAGAAACACCGCACACTGTCGGATCTTCTGGATGTACGCACTCAACCGCTCGAGATACCGCTTCGCGAACTTTTGGAGAAAGCATCAAAATTTCATCTGGAGAGTAGTGTTCAAGTCCGGCGTAGTTTTCTTGAGGGTCGACGATTACGTAATAGTTTCCGCCATAAGCAACATCGACAGTGAGCTCACCTAAGCCCTCTATGTCCACGGTTACGTCTTGGTGGGCAAGGTAAGCCGGTACGTTAAATATCTTTACCGACGTGACCTTGTCACCTTTTGTTTGGTAGTGCACTTCGATTTGTCCTGCTGGGACATCAAGTATCAAACGACCTTCTTTTTGGGGAGTGATAAGGCGATTTTCGATAGCGGTGGTGACGGTTCCAATGGTGCCGTGGCCACACATTGGTAAGCAGCCACTGGTTTCAATAAACAGAATTGAAGCGTCTGCGTTATCGCTGCAAGGAGGCAAGACAACGGACCCCGACATCATCGAGTGTCCGCGAGGCTCAAACATGAGTGCCTGACGAATCCAATCATAATGCTCAAGAAAGTATTGGCGCTTTTCGCTCATGGTATTGCCTTCGAGTGGAGGCACACCGCCTGCTACCAGCCTAACTGGGTTGCCGCAGGTGTGGGCATCAATACAGAAAAAAGTTCCTTGTCTCATTTTTCGCTCCTTGCTGAAAAAATGGTTGAATTAAACAATAGTGATGTTAACGTAATGTAAAATATATTGTATACAATCTACGTTTTCAAGTGTGACTCGGAGCATATTTATGTTGGTCAAGGATGAAACTAAAAAGGAAAGGATCGCTGTGATAGGTGCGGGGATTATTGGTTTATCAATTGGCTTGAAATTGCAGCAGCAAGGTTATCAAGTCACGATTTTTGATCCCAATGGCGTGGGGAATGGATGCTCTAAGGGAAATGCAGGCCATATCGCGACTGAGCAAATCTTCCCTCTTGCAACGCCAGCGCTGCTTCCACAATTACCTAAAATGCTGCTAGATCCCAAAAGTCCGGTTTCGATCCGTTGGCAAGATATTCCAAACACAATCGGGTGGATGATTCGTTTTCTATTACAAACCAAGCCATCAGCCGCGGAGCGGGCAAAAAACGCGATTAAGAGTCTTAACGAGCGGTCAGTGGCAAGTTGGCGTGGCGTGCTTGATTCAATCGGAAAAGCGCATCTAATAAAAATGAATGGTTCATTGCTCACTTTTGAAAACGAGAAACTGTTTCAGAATTATCAAAGCACGCTTAACTCACTGGCTAAAAACGGTGTGGCGTATCAAGTTTGGACACAAGAGGCGATTCGAGAGCGGATACCTGATCTCAGCCATAAGGTTCGTGTCGGCGTCTTTTTTCCCGATACAGGTCATACGCTAGACCCTTATCAGCTCTGTGTTGAGCTAAGTGAAGCTTTTGAAGTTCTTGGCGGTAAGGTTTTACAAAACGGTGTATCTGCGTTGGCGAAAAATGGCGAGGTGCTGGTTGAGTCTCAAACGTATTCATTTGACCGAATCATTGTTGCTGCTGGTGTACATTCTAAGCCTTTGATACGGCAGCTAACCGGAGTCAAAGTGCCTATTCAAGCCGAGCGAGGTTATCACCTAATGGTGGACGACAAGCATGATGTACTGCCATTTCCTATTAGCTCTGCCGATAGAAAATTCATCATGACTCCGATGTCTGGTGGGCTACGCTTGGCAGGCACTGTTGAGTATGCCGATGTAGAGTCACCACCCAATATGAAACGTTCAGAAATGCTTTTTAAGTTAGGTGATGAGATGTTTGAATCGGGGTTACATCCACTCAAGCAAGGAGAAAAGTGGATGGGTAATCGGCCTTCAACAGTCGACTCGTTACCGGTTATTGATAGCATTTGGGATGGAAATGTATTACTGGCATTTGGCCACCAACACCTTGGATTAACTCAAGCGGCGATTACGGCAGATCTCCTTTTAGAGCTTATCGAAGGAAAGCCGACATCGATTGATCTTTCACCTTTTTCATTACAACGATTTGCCTGAAAAATTTAATATTAAATATTGTATAAAATATATTAGATGCTAATGTTAACTTAATTTTAACAAAAACTGGTATCCAACAGCCGTACTCGGATGCCTCCAGAAAAACAACCAAAAGGAGTAAAACATGTCACGAATGACCAAAGCACCATTGGCGCTGTTGATTTCAGGAATGCTGTTGGGGACCTCTGCTTATGCTGAAGACAAATTGACGGTCGTATCTTGGGGTGGTGCATTCACCAAGAGCCAAGTGGAGGCATATCATAAGCCTTTCATTAAAAAAACAGGTGTTGAGATCGTATCCGAGGATTTCAGCGGCGGATTAGCCGAAATTAAAGCACAGGTGGAAGCGAACAATGTGCGCTGGGATTTGGTTTCTCTCGACAAGCCGGACATTGTTCGTGGTTGTGCAGAAGGGCTATTAGAACCAGTGAGCCCAAGTATTTTGCCTCCGGGAGCTGATGGAACACCAGCACAAGAGGATTTTATTGATGGTGCGATTCACGAATGCGCAATCAATACCATCGTTGTGTCCACTGTATTAGCGGTGAACGAAGACGCGTTTAAAGGTAAGGCTTTGCCAAGCAAGTTGACCGATCTTTTTGACCTAAAAACTTTTCCAGGTCGACGTGCATTGCAAAAACAACCTCAGGGCAATCTTGAGTGGGCACTATTGGCTGATGGTGTAAAGCCAGAAGAGGTCTACAGCCTGCTCGAAACCGAAGCGGGGCGTGAGCGTGCTTTTGCTAAGTTGGATACGATCAAATCAGAAGTACTGTGGTGGACAACAGGTGCCCAGCCACCTCAAATGCTTGCAGACAAAGAAGTGGTGATCGCCTCGGCGTTTAACGGCCGAATCCACAATGCCCGTAAAGACGAAGGTCAACCATTTCGGATTATATGGGACCGTCAAATGGGTTACATGAATGGATGGGCGATACCTAAAGGGAGTGAGAACACAAAGCTTGCATTGGACTTTATTGCTTTTTCTTCAGGAACAAAACCATTAGCTGATCAAGCTAAGTACGTTGCCTATGGGCCTACGCGTAAGTCGTCTTCGGCGGAGGTGAACCCAGACATTTTAGCGAACCTTCCTACCGCACCTCAAAACTTCCAAACTGCCTTCCTGATTAACGATGAATGGTGGTCAGACTACGCGGATGAACTCAATGAAGAGTTCAACACCTGGCTGCTTAACTAGGCGTTAATTTTTGTATGGGACCGAGTTTTCATCCATAAGCGAGGTTCCGTACTTTTCCTCAACTGTATTTATGTTTTCGGAGAAATAATGAAAGTCATCGAAGCACAGCAAGTCGCGCAATGTTTAACAATGGAGTCTCTTATTGAAACGATGCGTGAAATGTACTCGCGGCCAGCAACAATACCTCAACGCCGAGTTATGCCCTTAGAAGAGGGAGAATACGAGGCGTTTGCGCTACTTCCAGCTTGGAACCAGGAGTTGATTGCGGTGAAAGCCTTTACGTATTTCCCGCATAACCCTGAGCAAGGCAAAGATACGCTTGCATCTAAGCTGCTTGTTTTCAGACGAAACGATGGTGAGCCGCTCGCACTCGTGGACGGTAAAGTTTTAACGTTTTGGCGCACCGCCGCAGCTTCTGCGTTGGCAGCGGACTATTTAGCGCGTCCGGATGCTGATCGTCTGTTGATCTTCGGAACGGGCAATCTTGCGCCTTATTTTGCGTGGGCATACGCTGCGGTTCGCCCACTTAAGCAGGTTTATATTTGGGGGCGTAACTCAGACAAAGCCGAGGCGACGGTAGATGCCATTGTGTCATCTTCAGAGTATCAGTCGCTTCCTGATGAGCGTCGGTTCCGTGTTTCAGTCGTAGAAAATGTGGACCACGTTATCAAACACGTTGACATCATCAGCTGTATTACCGCATCAGCAGAGCCTTTGTTTAATGGCGCAGACGTGCAGCCGGGCACCCATATTGATTTGGTCGGTAATCATGACTTGGATAAGCGTGAATGCGACTCCGAAGCAGTGCAACGAGCACAGGTGTATGTTGATAGCCGTATTAATGTATTAGCCGAAGCGGGCGATCTTCTCATTCCAATTCAAGAGGGCGTGTTCACGTCAGACGATATTAAAGGGGAATTACCGCAGCTTTGCGCCCAACAAATCTCAGGACGTCAAAACGATGAGGTCATTACTTTATACAAATCAGTTGGCAGTGCTTTGGCTGATTTGGCCGCTGTAAAGGCGGTGTTGTTAGAAAATGGCATAGATAGCCATGCCTGAGCATTTTTGCTCGTTCATTTAAATTGCATACAATATACATATAAGGAAAGTAGTTCATGAAAATTGATTGGAAAGGTGTTTATCCGGCGGTCAGTACGCAATTTCGTCAAGATCAGTCAATCGACTTAGACGCAACGCAAACTGTTATAGATAACCAAATTAAAGATGGTGTGAATGGCATTATCTGCTTGGGTACTGTCGGTGAGAACTGTGCGTTGTACCCGGAGGAGAAACGCCAGGTCTTGCAAGCGGCAAAAGAAGTCGTAAATGGCCGTGTGCCTTTGATTGCTGGTACAGCAGAGTCTATTACCACAGCAGCTGTTGATTACATGCAGGATGCGTACAAAATTGGTATCGATGGTTGTATGGTGATGCCTGCCATGGTTTACCGCACGTCTGAGAGCGAAACGTTCGAATATTACCGCACGCTAGCAGAAGCAACGCCAGAAATGCCAATCATGATTTACAACAACCCGGTTGCTTATGGTGTCGATGTAAACCTCGACATCATGGCGAAACTGGCTGAGTTTGAAAGTATTGTAGCTATCAAAGAGTCGACCACTGATACTCGTCGTATCACCGAGCTTTACAATAAATTTGATGACCGCTTTACCGTGTTCAGTGGTGTTGATGACATCGCTCTTGAATCATTGATGCTAGGTGCGACCGGCTGGATTTCTGGTTTAACCAACGCATTCCCAGAAGAGTCCGTTGCGATTTATAAACTGGCAAGCCAAGGTCGTTATGCTGAAGCGTTAGAGATCTACCGTTGGTTCTTACCCCTACTGCGTTTAGACACCATTCCTACGCTGGTTCAGTGCATAAAATTGGCCGAGCAAGTCTGCGGACGTGGTTCTGAACAAGTTCGTGCGCCACGCCAACTCTTACAAGGTGAAGAGCGTCAACAAGTCATTCAAATGGTTGAACATGCGTTAGAAACCCGCTTAGACCTATCCAAATACAATCTGTAATTGTGCTGTTTAGTAGAGCGTTAACTGACGCTCTACTCATTCGTAATATTCAAAAAATGAGAAGAGGGAAGTCATGAGCACGGAAAACAAGGACTATGTCAGCTTTCAACACGTTAAGAAAACCTACGATGGCACGAATTTGGTGGTGAAAGACTTCAACTTAGATATTGCTCCTGGAGAGTTCGTTACTATGTTGGGGCCGTCAGGATCGGGCAAGACCACTTGCTTGATGATGCTAGCAGGCTTTGAAACTGCGACCGGTGGAGACATTTATATTGATGGCGTTCCTGTCAATCATCTCGCGCCGCACAAGCGTGATATTGGTATGGTGTTTCAAAACTATGCGTTGTTTCCACATATGACCATTGCTGAGAATCTTGCGTTTCCTTTAAAGGTGCGAAAACTCGACAGTGACACGATTCAAAGCAAAGTTCAGAGTGTATTAGAAATGGTCGAGCTTGAGCATGTTGCGACTCGATACCCGAAGCAGTTATCAGGTGGTCAACAACAGCGTGTTGCGTTAGCGCGAGCATTAGTGTTTGAGCCTAAACTCGTGTTGATGGATGAACCACTAGGCGCGTTAGATAAGCAGCTGCGTGAGCAAATGCAGATGGAAATTAAACATTTGCATGAAAAGCTTGGCATTACCATTTTGTATGTGACGCACGATCAAGACGAAGCTCTCACTATGTCCGACCGTATTGCGGTTTTTAATCACGGCGAAGTGCAACAACTCGCGACACCAACCGAGCTTTATGAATCTCCGAGTAATACGTTTGTTGCGCAGTTTATCGGAGAAAACAACCAACTCTCAGGTTTAGTCAAAGAGTGGAACGGAAAGTATTGCCAAGTGCTCGTTGGGAAAGAGTTATTTACTGCGAAACCTGTCAGAGTCTCTGAGCAAGGGCAGAGAACAACACTTTCCATTCGACCAGAAAAGATTGTTATTCAACCAGAGAAAGCGTCTTGTGAGAACCAAGTCTCGGGCGTCCTACGAGAATTGATTTATCACGGTGATCATTATCGTCTGGTCGTCGAAGTAGAGAGCGTTGGTCACTTCATCGTTAAAGTACCTAACGATAATCGTAAACACTTGCAGTTAACGCCTGGCTCAATTTGTCGTATTGGTTGGCAAAGTGACGATTGCCATGCTCTTGATGGGACACAAACTCAAAGTAGCGAGGTAGCAGCATGAGTCGAGAGCTAACCGCATTAGATTCTGTATTGGAAATCGAACGCCAAGTTCATGAGCAAGAAACCAATCTGAAAGCGCAGCTGCAAAAGGCAGAGCGCCGAAAAAAGCTTCGCTCCATTATGCTCACAACGCCATTGGTGTGTTTTATTCTGCTTACGTTTGCTTTTCCTATCCTCGACATGCTTTTTCGAAGCGTGGATAACCGAGAAATATCCCAGTCACTCCCACAAACTATTCAAGCTTTAGAAAGTTGGGATTATCAAGGTCAGCCTCATCAAGAAGTCATTGAGGCATTCTCTGTTGAGGTACTTGCGCTTTATCAAAGCAAAGAGCTACCGAAAATAGCCAACCGGATGAATATTGAAGAGTCTGGTATGCGCAGTTTACTCATGAAAACCGGCAGAAAGTTGTCTCGGTTGACGTCGCTGCCGATCTCGGTGACACAGTTGGCTAAGCTGGATAAGCGTTGGGCTAATCCTAAATATTGGGCGGCGTTTAAGAATCTTAGTGGCGCATTAACATTCAGTCATTATCTTGCAGCGCTAGACTTGCAAGTGAATGAGTTTGGAGACATTGAGCCCCAACCAGAAAAACGCCAAATATACGTCGACCTTTTCTTTAAAACTTTTTGGATGTCTATTTCAATCACCTTAACTTGTTTGGTGATGGCGTACCCCGTTGCTTACCTGCTTGCCAATTTACCTGATAAGCGCGCGAACTTACTTTTAATTATTGTGCTGCTGCCATTTTGGACATCATTGTTAGTCAGAACCACGTCTTGGATTGTTCTGCTGCAAAACCAAGGGGTCATTAATGATCTCCTTATTTGGTCGGGTTTTACTTCTGAGCGAATTCAGATGATTCACAATACCTTCGGAACGGTGGTGTCTATGGTGCACATTCTGTTGCCTTTTATGATCCTGCCTCTGTATAGCGTAATGAAAGGAATTAGCCCAACTTATTTCCGAGCCGCTCGTTCTCTAGGCGCGACGCCTTTCATTGCGTTCATCAAAGTTTATATGCCGCTTACGTTACCGGGTATAGGTGCGGGGGCCTTGCTTACTTTCATTCTTTCTATTGGCTTCTACATTACGCCCGCTTTGGTTGGTGGAAGAAGCGGACAGATGATCTCCAATATGATTGCCTATCATATGCAGACATCACTGAACTGGGGGATGGCTGGCGCATTGGGTGGACTGCTTTTGTTCGTTGTACTGGTTCTGTTTTATATGTTCAACCGTGTGGTTGGCATTAACAACCTTAAGGTAGGGGGATAACCATGGCATTACCAAACTATGCATCAAAAGTAGAGCGAGTTGCTTACGCAGGTTACTTAGCTTTTTGTGGGGTGGTGCTGTTCTTTTTAATCGCTCCAATTCTGACCATCATCCCGTTATCGTTTAATGCAACGCCTTACTTTACTTTTACCGAGGGGATTTTAAACCTTGACTCGGCAGCGTATTCTACTCGCTGGTATCAAGAAATGTTTACTAGTGATCAGTGGCTGTTGGCGCTGAAAAACAGCACGTTTATTGCTTTTATGGCGACACTCGTTGCAACAGGGCTAGGAACTCTGGCGGCGTTGGGTTTAGCAAGTAGTAACTTGCCTTTTCGCAATACGATTATGGCGCTGTTGATCTCACCCATGATCGTACCAGTCATTATCTCTGCTGCTGCGATGTACTTTTTCTACACACGCTTTGGCTTATCACAAACTTATTTAGGCATCATTTTGGCACACGCTGCGTTAGGTACGCCTTTTGTCGTCATTACCGTTACTGCGACGTTAAGCGGCTTTGACCATAGCTTGGTAAAAGCGGCGGCTAGCTTAGGCGCAAACCCTGTTTATACTTTCAGACACATTACCTTTCCACTGATTCGTCCGGGGATGATATCTGGCGGCTTGTTTGCTTTTGGCACCTCGTTCGACGAGGTTGTGGTGGCGTTATTCCTGACTGGGGCAGAACAAAAAACCGTTCCGAGGCAGATGTGGTCAGGAATTCGAGAGCAAATTAGTCCGACCATATTGGCGGTCGCTACGTTGTTGATTTTTATGTCGGTGTGTTTGCTCGTGACATTAGAAGTTTTGCGTAGACGTAATGTACGCATTCGAGGCATTCAAGAGTAACCAAACTTTTTCTTTGTTGGTCACTTTGCACTTTTGTTTAGGGGCACCTCAATTTTTGACCAAATGCGCCTCATTGTAGGCGCTTGTCTTTTTTGTGTATCTTCAGCGATGACTGACATATCACTCTGGTAGCTTAATGCCAGCTTGCTCGAAACGTGCCAAAGGCGACTTGTTTGATTGCTGATACCAACTAGCTGGCATGTTTGATTTAAGTCGCGCTTTTTCTTCCTTGCTAATCACAACATAATGCAAAAACGTATCAAGTGTGGTTCCCATCACTTCAAATGTCATTTCCCCATCTTTGCTGATGGCTTTCAATAACCCAACCACGGCTTCCTCAGGGACTAACGGTTCAACCACCGCCTTTTTTCGCTCTTTTATTGATGTTGAAGCGGGCAGTCTTGCACGTGCCGTCTCCCAACAAACTTTGTTGGTTTTACTGACAAGGTTGTGCTTGTAGCAGTAGTAACTGAATAAAAAGCGTGGCAGGTTTTGCCAGCGTTCGGCTTGGACTTCTAACCAAAGATGTTGTAGCTCAATATCAGCGTCGGTCATAGGAGTTGTTTAGCAAAAAGAAAAGAAACCATTTTATCGCTTTTGTGAGGAGCAATAAAAGATATTTGAATGGAAAGATAAACAACTAGTTGATCAATATTACTAAAGCAAATCGATTTCTGGCAAGCTCGTGCAACGGCAACTCGAGTACCAAAAACTGACACCGTCACGTTCAGTTGTTAACAAAATGTTTCATCTTGTCTTGCGAGTAGATTATATGGAGATGCTCTTGCAGTAATAAGGGCAGTGGCGATGCAAAAGACGTAATGCATTTAAGGAAAACTCAATATAGAAGAAATTAGATGGAACTGAAGACTTTGAGTGTCGCGATTGCGACAACATTAACCAGCACTGGCGTATTTGCGTTAAGCGAGCCAGTTTCTCAAGTTACAGAGCAACATGCACATTCGGCTCATACACACGGTGTTGAATCCAATCGAGTTGAATACCAACCAACCGCAACTCTCCCTATTCAGCCCTCCAAGGCAACTCGAGTACAGTCACTTGAAAGCCTTGATGAGTCGAGCACTGCTTGTGATTTGGAAGCATTGGTTACCGAAAGCAGTAACCAATTGATCAGCGAAATTTTAAGTCAGGGCGCGACGTGCGTGAACCAGTTATTCTCTGCTGAAAGTCGGATTCAGGAGTCGGTATTTAGCTCCGATCATATGTACAACATTGCGAAGCGCACTACGACATTGGCGAAGGGGTATACAGGTGGCGGGAGCGATGAACTCGAAACGTTTTTCTTATACTTGCGCGCGGGTTATTACGCCGAGTTTTACAATGACAACATCTCATTTATTGAATGGGTTACCCCAGCGGTGAAAGAATCCGTGGATGCGTTTGTTAATAACGCAAACTTCTATGAGAACAGCGACCGTCACGGCAAAGTGCTTAGTGAAGTCATCATCACTATGGATAGTGCGGGCTTGCAGCACGCGTACTTACCGCAAGTGACCCAGTGGCTTACACGTTGGAATGATCAATACGCCCAGCACTGGTATATGCGCAATGCAGTTAACGGTGTTTTCACTATTTTGTTTGGTGGGCAGTGGAACGAGCAATTTGTGCAAATAATTGGCAACCAAACGGACCTTGCCAAAGCTTTAGGCGATTTTGCTCTGAGGGCATCATCAATCGGTGCTGAAGATGAGTTCATGGCCGCGAATGCGGGGCGAGAGCTCGGGCGTTTGACCAAGTATACGGGTAACGCGAGTTCTGTTGTGAAGAGTCAGCTGAGTCGAATCTTTGAACAGTATGAAATGTATGGTCGGGGTGACGCGGTTTGGCTTGCGGCGGCGGACACTGCCTCATATTACGCAGATTGTAGTGAGTTCGGAATTTGTAATTTCGAAACTGAGCTAAAAGGCTTAGTGCTATCGCAAACTTATACTTGTAGTCCAACAATTCGAATATTGTCCCAGAATATGACGCAAGAGCAACACGCGGCCGCATGTTCTAAAATGGGTTACGAAGAGGGTTACTTTCATCAGTCATTAGAAACTGGTGAACAGCCAGTAAAAGATGACCACAATACTCAGCTCCAAGTCAATATCTTCGATTCAAGCACCGATTATGGTAAGTACGCAGGGCCAATTTTCGATATTAGTACTGACAATGGCGGTATGTACTTGGAAGGCGATCCTTCCCAGCCGGGGAATATTCCCAACTTTATTGCTTATGAAGCCTCTTATGCGAACGCGGATCACTTTGTCTGGAACTTAGAGCACGAATACGTGCATTACTTAGATGGTCGATTTGATCTCTATGGAGGGTTTAGTCATCCAACTGAAAAAATAGTGTGGTGGAGTGAAGGCATTGCAGAGTATGTCGCTCAAGAAAATGACAACCAAGCAGCACTTGAGACGATTTTAGACGGCTCGACATATACCTTAAGTGAGATTTTCGAGACTACTTATGATGGGTTTGATGTCGATCGAATTTATCGTTGGGGGTACTTAGCTGTACGTTTTATGTTTGAAAATCATAAAGATGACGTAAACCAAATGCTGGTGGAAACACGCCAAGGGAATTGGAGCAATTACAAAGCAACGATCACCCAATGGGCGAATTTATATCAAAGTGAGTTTGAGCAGTGGCAGCAAGCCCTTGTCTCAAATGGTGCACCTAATGCAGTCATAACCGCAAACAACAAGGGGAAAGTCGGTGAAAGCATTACATTTAGCAGTGAAAACAGTACAGACCCAAACGGGAAGATCGTCAGCGTCTTATGGGACTTCGGTGATGGCTCGACAAGTACACAAACCAAGCCGACGCACCAATATGGGAGTGAAGGGGAGTATTCGGTCAGTCTAAGTGTGACAGACAGTGAAGGCTTGACGGCAACCGCCACTCATAGTGTTGTTATCTCAACGTTGGGCGGTAATGACACATTGCCACAAGACTGCGCGGTGCAAAGTAAAGTAAGCGGTGGGCGCCTAACAGCAGGAGAGCCTGTTTGCTTGGCAAATCAACAAACCATTTGGCTGAGCGTGCCAGCGGTGAATGAGAGCTCAAATCTGGCGATAACGACGGGGAACGGTATGGGCAACCTAAAGCTTGAATACAGTAACTCTGGTTGGCCGGATGGTGCTAATCTTCACGGGTGGTCAGATAATATTGGTAATGGAGAGTGTATTACGTTGTCAAATCAGAGTAACTACTGGGGCTACGTTAAAGTCTCTGGTGACTTTGAGAATGCCGCCATCGTCGTTGATTTTGATGCTCAGAAGTGTCGTCAGTAGGGCATTTTAACTGCATCATTTTAATTTAATTGATCGCCTCGCTAACATTGCGGGGCGTTTTTGTTTTTCACGCCGTTATCTCTATAAAAAAACCAGCCCGAAGGCTGGCAAACAAGGAGTTTGAGATGAAAATGAAAACGTTATAAAGCTTGCTGATATCCTATTTCTCAATAAGTTGGGTTGTGCGTTGAAGCCAGTTTTTATCTTGCGTATCAAGAAAAGGGCTAAGTGCTTGATAGACTCGTGAATGGTAATGATTGAGCCAGTCTAGCTCTGCTTGATCTAGCATTGATAAATCAAGGGCGTTGGTCGCAATTGGAGCAAGAGTGATGGTCTCAAAACCGTAAAACGTGCCGAACTCATTTTGTTCTACTTCTACAACTTTAAGAATGTTCTCTATTCTTACCCCGTACTCACCTTCGCGATAAACGCCTGGCTCATTAGTAATGACCATACCCGGTTTTAGTTCAACCTCGTGGTGGCTTTGCGAGAAATTTTGTGGGCCTTCGTGAACATTCAAGCAAATGCCCACGCCGTGTCCAGTGCCGCACTTGTAATCAATACCATGTTGCCATAAGACGCCACTCGCCATGATATCAAGATTGGCACCCGTAGAGCCTTTCATGAATCGAGTCTGAGTCAGTCGGATGACCGCTTTGAGCACCAAGGTATAATCTTTGCGCTGCTTAATGGTCGGTGACCCGAAGTGGAAAGTACGGGTGATGTCTGTTGTCCCGCCAAGGTATTGGCCACCAGAATCGACGAGAAAGAAGTTGCTTTCATTGACTGCCGCATTGCTTTCTTCATCGGCGGCATAATGCATTTTTGCCCCGTGAGCTGCGAAGCCTGCGATAGTGCGGAAACTGTCACTCACATAATGTCGGGTTTGACGGCGATAGTGATTCAGTTGTGCCTCAGCAGACAATTCTGTAACGAGTCCGCTTGGAACTTGCTCTTCGAGCCAGTTCATAAACCTTACGATTGCCACACCATCATCTGTTAATGCCTGTTCTAGGCTAGTTAGCTCGGTCGCATTTTTTATGGCCTTCATTGCCGTTACAGGGCAAGCCATTGGCTTTAGATTCACATTCCCTTCAATCGAACTCACCAATAAGCTGTCTGTGTGGGTCGGGTTAAAAGCGAGCGATAATCCCTCACATTGCTGATTCAAATACTGACTTACGTAGTTGTAATGGCGAATGTGTACACTCTGATTGGTCAGCGCTCTTTCAACGTCTTGAGGCAGTTTGGCTTTATCAATAAACAGTGTCGCAAGTGATTGCTCTACGACTAGATAGGCTTCAGAAACTGGGCAGTAATTCGTATCACCACCTCGAATATTCATTGTCCACATGACATCATCTAGCGTTGACACTAATAAGCTATCTACTTGGTTCTCGGTTAACCAAGAACGGATTCTCGCTAACTTATTTTCAGTGTCAACGCCAGCAAAAGCGGTGGGGTGCTCGAATACGGGTGCACTTGGGCGAGGTGGTCTTTCAAGCCAAATCGGTGTGAGTAAATCCAGGTCGAGAATGATCTTAATGTTTTTCGCTTCAAAGGTTTGTTTGAGGCCTTGATAAAAAGCGTAACTGATGGCGCGCCCGTCAACCGCGATAATACTGTTTTCTGGTAGCGTGGTAGCCAGCCATTTGGCAACTGTCGGCGTTTCTGGTTGTTTGGCTTTAAACAGTTCAAGTCCTGTGCCGTGTAACTGTTCTTCAGCTTGAATATAGTAACGACCATCAGTCCACAGGCCACCACCTTGTTGGGTAATGACGACATCGCCTGCTGAGCCGGTAAAACCTGAAATCCAGCTTCGCGCTAACCAATGATCCGCTGAGTATTCACTGTTATGTGGGTCATTGTTGGTCACGATATATGCAGACACGTTGTGAAAGGACATTGCCTCACGCAATAACGTAAGGCGTTGGTTTACTGAGTTAGTATTGTTCATTAAATGGTTCCTAAAGTCATATTTGAGCAATAGATATGATGCTGCTCCGAGCCTGTTTTTATTGGGTTCTGTTGCCCGCATACTTCTGTTGCTTCTGGGCATCGAGTACGAAAAACGCAACCGCTCGGTGGGTTAAGTGGAGAAGGAAGATCGCCGGGCAATAGTTGTATTTCACGGTCACGTGCTAATTGCGGATTAGCTATCGGGACAGCAGATAACAGTGCTTTGGTGTAGGGGTGTTGAGCATCATCAAATACTTGATCGTAACGTCCTACTTCCATAGGTTTACCAAGATACATCACCATAACGCGGTCGCTGATATGGCGCACCACGCTTAAGTCATGCGCAATCATCACCAGTGTTAACCCCATTTCTTGTTTAAGATCATCTAGAAGATTGATGACCTGAGCTTGTATGGAGACATCTAGTGCACTAACGGGTTCATCACACACGACCAAATCTGGATTGAGAATTAATGCTCTGGCAATGCCCACACGCTGGCATTGACCTCCGGAAAATTCATGTGGATAGCGGTTTCGCTGGCTCGCCAAGAGACCCACTTTATCCATCATAGCGATGACACGCTTTTCTACCTCTGCCCGTTTAAGCTTTGGCTCGTGGGTGAGCAGTGGTTCGGCGATGCATTCTGAGATGGTTAACCTCGGATTCAAACAAGCGGATGGGTCTTGAAACACCATCTGAAATTCTCTGCGTCGAGAGGAAAGCTCTTTTTTACTAAACCCGAGCATGTCTTGACCTTTCCAAGTCAACTCGCCATGTGTAGGTTCAATTAAGCGAAGTAAGGCGCGAGCAAGTGTTGATTTTCCGCAGCCTGATTCCCCCACAATGCCAAGTGTCTCACCTCGGTAAACATCTAAGTCGATACCATTGACCGCTTTCACGATTTTACGTCGACTTGGAATAAGATGACGTGAAACAGGAAAGTGGACGTTTAAATCACGAGCAGACATGAGGACTTCTTTTTTATTCATAACGCCTCCTTAAGCTTTTATTTGAATGGGAGTGATAACACTGGGTGCTTTAACGTGACAGGCAATGGACTGGCTCGTGTTTAATGGAGAAAACCGTGGGGTTTCGTATTGGCAACGCGTCTCTCGATGCTCGCACCGCTCTTTAAACGGACACCCTTGATGGTTAATCAACGCACTTGGTGGGTTACCTGGGATGGTTGGTAAACGCGGCATATCTTCAGTGATGGAAGGAATCGCCTTTAGCAGGCCTTGAGTGTAGGGGTGCGCAGGTTGAGCGAACAATGTCTCGGTATCTGATTGCTCCATTTTTTGACCACCATACATGACCAATACGCGATCACACATCTCGGCGACGACGCCCATATCGTGAGTGATCAGTAAAATAGCCGTATTGAACTCTTGTTGTAAGTCTCGTAATAGCGTCAAAATTTGAGCTTGAACAGTTACATCTAACGCGGTGGTTGGTTCGTCTGCAATTAACAACTCGGGCTTACACAACAAGGCCATCGCTATCATGATTCGCTGACGCATTCCGCCAGATAATTCGTGAGGGTATTGATTCATCCTAGTTTCGGGAGAGGGAATACGCACCGCATCCAACATGTGAATCGATTCAATTTTTGCTTGTTTTCGGGTCATTCCTTTATGAATCATGAGAACTTCACAAAGCTGTTTGCCAATTTTCATAAATGGGTTGAGTGACGTCATCGGATCTTGAAAGATCATTCCGATTTTCTCTGCACGGATGCGGTTGAGCTGCTTTTTAGACATCGCGAGTAAATCATCACCGTGGAACATTGCGCTTCCAGACACGGCGCCGTTATCCGCGGTTAACCCCATTAATGCGAAAACAGACTGGCTTTTTCCCGAACCTGATTCCCCAACAATCCCAAGAGTTTCGCCCGCTTTAATCGAGTAGGAGAGATTACTGACCGCTTGCACTTGCCCATCTGGCGTATCGAAGCGCACGTTCATGTTTTCAATAGATAGCATGGGTTTGTCCTTATCGGTCTTTCGGGTCAAGAGCATCACGCAAGCCATCGCCGATGAAGTTAAAACAAAAGAGGGTGGCAACTAAAAACAGAGAGGGAAAAAGCAGCATCCACAATGCAACGTCAATCGTTTTTGCGCCTTCGGAAATTAGGATTCCCCAGCTCGTGTCTGGTGGTTGAACACCAAGCCCTAAGAAGCTCAAAAACGATTCGAACATAATGAATCCTGGTACCATTAAGGAGGAATAAACCATCACGATCCCAAGCACATTAGGCAGAACATGGCGTCGGACAATTGTCAATTTAGAAACCCCAATAGAGTGTGCGGCTTCGATGAACTCTCGCTTTTTTAGACCGAAGGTGACACCACGTACAACACGGGCAATGCCCAGCCAAGATACCATTCCGATCACGATAAAAATCAGGTAGATGTTGTTGCCAAAAAGGGTAACAAACAGGATAACCATAAACATAAATGGCACCGAATCGAGCACCTCAATAATGCGCATCATTACGCTATCGACAACGCCGCCAAGATAGCCGGAAATACTTCCCCAAATCGTACCAATAACAACGGCGACTAAGGCGCCAACAAAACCTACCAAAATAGAGAGCCTGCCACCTTGCATCGTGCGAGCGAAGACATCTTGCCCGAGATCATCGGTACCAAAGTAATGGCCACTGCTCAGTGAAGGTTTCCCTAGCTCGTATGGATCGATGAGCACTTCCCAGTCAATTTCATCATGGCCAAAAGCGGCAAGAGAGGGGCCGAAAGTGATGCATAAGGTAATGAAAGCCAAAACATACACTGATGTCATCGCGGCTCTGTTTTTACGAAATCGAGTCCATGCATCCTGCCAAAGACTGCGACCTTCGACGGCTTCAATATTGTCGACGACTTGATCTTGAAGAGCTTGTGTATCCAGTTTTTTGATCGTTAACATACCGGACTCCTAAACGCGTATACGAGGGTCGATAATCGTATATAGCAAGTCGACCACAAGGTTAAAGAAGATAGTGAGTGAAGCGACAATCAGAGTAATGCCCATTACTAGGCCGTAGTCGCGGTTGAGAGCCCCAGACACAAAGTGTTGTCCCATGCCACCTGTACCAAAGAAAATGTCGATAATCACCGAGCCTGTCACAACAGACACAAACGCAGGGCCGAGCATCGCAACGACGGGAATCAGGGATGGTCGCAAAGCGTGATGGAATAAAATGTAGGTTGTGGACAAACCTTTGGCTTTTGCCGTTCGAATGTATGGTTGGTTGAGCGTTTCAATCATTGCGCCACGCATGACGCGTGCAATACTCGCAATGGAGCCAATCGCTAAGCTGAGCACGGGAAGAACAAGAAAAGCCAGCTTTCCTCCTTCCCAACCACCAGCAGGGAACCAGCCAAGCTGAATAGCGAAAATCATGACTAAAACCGGAGCAAGCACGAAAGCCGGAACCACAACTCCAGTCATCGAAAGTGTCATCAGGCCGTAATCTAGGCGGCTATTTCGGTTCAATGCCGCAATGGTGCCAAGCAACATGCCAAGTGGAACGGAAATACAAAAGGAGAGTACGCCTAATACTGCTGAAACTGGCCATGATTGTGCGACGAGCTGTGTAACACTGAAGTCTTGATAAACGAAGCTCGGACCGAGATCTCCTTGTATGAAATTACCAATGTAAATCCAAAACTGAGTAAGGAAGGGCTGGTCCAAATGGAATTTTGCTTCGATATTCGCACGTACCACTTCTGGCATAGGCCGTTCCATATCAAATGGCCCCCCTGGTGCAATGTGCATCAGCCAAAATGATACGAGTGCGATGAATAGAAGCGTGGGGATAGCGATAGCTAATCGCTTAACAATGTACCAAATCATGATCCATCATCCTTTGGTCATCCGAAATCACTTCGAACGGTTATGAATAAAAAATGGTCTGAGCTCAGGTTGCCTTCTCCACCGAGAGATATGAGGAACGGCAAGTAAACATTGAACTTGCCGACTCAGACCGAAAACATGCTTTTAGTGGGCTTTTACATAGACATTCTTGCGGTAGTACGACGACTCAGGGTTTGTCAGTTCGTAGCCGCCCACGTAAGGCTTGATGAGGTATTGATCGTTACCCGGACGATAAATAGGAATAATGGCCATGTCTTCAATCAGCATGCTTTCTGCTTGTAGATACAGTTCTGATGGGTTGCTCATGGTCTTTGAGCGAGCCATTAACTCGTCGTATTGCGGGTTGTTATAACGAGAATCGTTGTACTCGCCACTAGAAACGAAGATATCCAACCATGTAGAGGCTTCATTGTAGTCAGCCGTCCAGCCGCCGCGAGTAATGTCGGTCGGCTCTTTAAGTGCGTAGAACACTTTCGGTTCTAGCTGTTTTATCGTGACTTGCGCACCCAATCGGCTTTTCCACATGCCTGCCATGGTGGTTGCCATTTTTACGTCCATCGAGAAAGTTGGTACGGTAAACGTTAACTTAAGCGGATTGCTTTTATCGTATCCAGCTTCTGACAGTAATTGCTGCGCTTTTTCGATACGTTTATGGCGGTTCCAAGTTGCGAACTCAGGAGTGTGAGATTTAAAACCATCTGTTTGAGGTGGCACAAGGGTATACATTGGAACCCCACCGTTTCTCAAAATAGCACTTGTTAACAGTTGACGGTCAATGGCATATGAGAGGGCTTTACGAACCCGCACGTCTTTTGTTGGCCCTTGTTGAGTGTTGAGGTAATAGAATGTGGAGCCAAGAGACGCACTGGTGCTTGCCACTTCTTGTAGGCGTTGTTGAATTAACTTTTTCTTCTGAGCGGCAGGAATGGAAACCGCTTGGTCTATCTCACCAGCTAGGTAGCGGTTTAGCACTACGTTTGCATCACCAATTGGTAGCCAGGTGACTTTTTCCAGCACTACATTGCTTGCGTCCCAATAATGTGGATTTTTAACCATCACCAGTTTTTCGTTAACTTTCCATTCAGAGACAGTAAACGCACCATTTGTAACGATATGCTCAGGCTGGGTCCAACGGTTGCCATGTTTTTCGACGGTCGCTTTGTGAACGGGTGCAAGTACGGGATGACTTAATAGTTTCGTAAAGAAGGGAATAGGCTCTTCGAGTGTTACCTGGAACGTTTTTTCATCCAGCGCCTTCACGCCCAAAGACTCAGGCTCGGCTTCGCCCTTCATAATCGCTTGCGAGTTTTCGATATTTGGAATGGCCGCAAACCAAGCGTACGGTGAAGCAGTGTTTGGATTCAGTAAGCGTTGCCAGCTGTAGACAAAATCTTGTGCAGTGACCGTTTCGCCATTTGACCATTTTGCATCACGTAAGTGGAAGGTATAAACCGTATTGTTGTCATTGACTGACCAAGACTCAGCAACACCAGGAATGGTTTTACCTTGCTTATCTTGAATGACCAGACCTTCAAACAGGTCTCGACCGAGATTAAAAGCGGGCTCTGCGGCTTGCTTGGCTGGGTCAATAGAAGTAACTTCAGCCCCATTGTTTAGCGTAATTTCTTGTGTCTCATCGAGGGTCACACCTGAGGGATACGGCGCGGCATAGCTTGATGTTGCCAGTATTGGACTCATCATCGACGCTAATAAAAGCAACTTAGGTAATTTCATCCTTGTCTCACTCTTTTCATCCTGAAAGATGCCAAAAATGTATATTGTATAAATTGTCTACACAATCGAGTTTTAACATTACTGTAACAGGGTGTCAGGTGTTGAGCTGTCTGGTCTCAAAAAGTGAGCTAGGGGAATTTCTTTGAAGATCTGATATCAAGTTGGCATGACGGGAAGTAATTTTGCTTCGATACAAATTAAAATCCCCTTCAAGCACAGGCTAGAAGGGGAAGATAGTCAGTCTGCTCTTCAAAAAGCACGACGTTAACTGACTAGGAAATGTTTCACGAACTCAGTGATTTTGACCATATCACTTACCGCGATAAACTCTTCTGTCGTGTGTACTTTTGCCATGCCAGTTGAAAGGTTGACCGTTGTGAGACCTTTCTTGTTAAAGTTGTTGGCATCGCTACCGCCGCCAGTGCCTTTTGTGAAGGCGTCAATTCCCAACTCTGAAAACGCTGCTTTTATAGCGTTTACGTGTGGGTGGTTTTCTTCAATAACAAAAGCGTCGTAGGCTCGGCTAGATTCAGTTTCGACTTCTGCACCGTGCTTTTCACAGACAGACTCTAATGTTGAGATCATATGATTGACCTGAGCATCTAGTTTATCGCCATTCAGGGAGCGTGCTTCTGCCACGATTTTTAATTCAGGCATAACAATGTTTGTGGCCTGACCGCCGTTAACCATACCGATGTTGGCTGTCGTTTCTTCGTCGATGCGAAGCAGCTTCATTTGGTTGATGGCATCTGCCGCCACCATGATTGCACTGATGCCTTCTTCTGGCGCAAGCCCTGCGTGTGCTGGTCGGCCTTTGATTTTTGCCATGATCTTTTGCTGGCCTGGGGCTGCGGTCACAATGGTGCCAATAGGGCCACCTGTGTCTAACACGATTGCTTCCGTTGAAGTGACGTGTGACATATCGAAGTATTGTGAACCGAATAAACCGCCTTCTTCATACACGGTGAAAGCAAGTTCTAACGTTTTGTGCTCACGGTTTTCCGCTTGAATACAACGAACGGCTTCCATGATGGCAGCAATACCAGATTTATCATCGCCACCAAGAATCGTATTGCCTTTTGAACGGATAACGCCGTCTTCGATGAGTGGCTCAATGCCAATACCTGGAGTGACCGTATCCATATGACAGCTCATTAGAATAGAGCCGTCTTTTTTGCCGTCTAAACGGGCGTACACGTTAAAACCGTTAGAAATGTGCTCAGGTACTGGAAGTTTGCGTACGGTAAAGCCTAGCTCGCCTAGCTGTTCTGCCAGTGTTTCTGCAATTTGTTTTTCGTTTTTTGATTCGCTGTCGATACGTACTAGTTGGCAAAAGTGTTTAACTAGGCGTTCTTGATTAATGTGTGTCATTAGATGTCTCTTTTTCTGATCGAGCGTGAAGCCTTGTGGCTCGGCTCGATAGGGAACAGAGCACCACTTATGGCACAGTTACTTTTGAATAAAACTGAGGTGAATCAATAAAGGGGTATCCATGACACGATTCTGACCGATGAGTCTTTCGAACTGTATGAAGCGTCACGAAACATTACTTTTGATGTTTTGCAGGATCAAATGAATAAATCGGATAGAGATAGGGTGCAATAGACTTTCCATCCCCTTTTACTTTTTGAGCTACGTTGCCAAGATAAAATGCCAAGGTAACAACTTGTTTACATTTTGTGTGTTGGCGTAAAGCCGAAAATATCAATCTAATATATTGAAAATAAGCAGTTTGTTTGATGTTTACGAAAGTGGGTTCGACGCGCCTCCTGTGTGTAACATATATTTTACAATTATGCGTAAAAATCGCCAAGATAAAGATTTCTCCCCACGTATTCCAATTTCTCAAGACCTGCGCCAAGTTAGAAAAATAAGTCCAAACAAAAGCTACTGAGACAAGGAGAAAGTCATGGTTGATGCATATAACCCACTAGGAACAGACGGATTTGAGTTTGTTGAATATACCGCTGCTGACAACAAAGGCATTCAACAGCTTAAAGATCTGTTTATATCGTTAGGTTTTGCGGAAATTGCAAAGCATCGCTCAAAAGAAGCGTGGTTATATCGACAAGGTGACATTAGCTTTATTGTGAATGCGCAGCCGCATAGCCAAGCTGAGGGATTCGCCAAAGTTCACGGTCCGTCGGTTTGTGGCATGGCATTTCGTGTGAAAGACGCCACCGTTGCTCTGGCGCATGCGTTAGAGAATGGCGGTAAAGAATATAAAACGGAAATTGGGCCGATGGAGCTTAGCATTCCTGCTATTTATGGCATCGGTGAAAGCTTGCTTTATTTTGTCGATCGTTATGGAAAGCAGAGCATTTATGATGTCGATTTTCGTTTTTATGATGATGCTGATGAGCGTTTATCAAAAGCGAATGTTGGTCTTTACGAAATCGACCACTTAACGCACAACGTTAAGCAAGGCAACATGGATGTCTGGTCAGGTTTCTATGAGCGCATTGGTAACTTCCGCGAAATTCGTTATTTCGATATCGAAGGTAAGCTGACTGGTCTTGTCAGCCGTGCGATGACCGCACCTTGCGGCAAAATCCGAATTCCTATCAATGAGTCGTCAGATGATAAATCACAGATTGAAGAGTTTATCCGTGAATACAATGGCGAAGGTATTCAACACATCGCATTGACCACTGACGACATCTACGAAACGGTCAAAACCTTGCGTGAGCGAGGCATGGACTTTATGCCAACGCCAGATACTTATTACGAGAAAGTCGATCAGCGTGTTGAAGGCCACGGCGAAGATGTAAGCAAGCTTCGTGATTTGCAGATTCTTATTGATGGTGCGCCAACGAAAGATGGCATCTTGCTACAAATCTTTACTCAAACCGTTATCGGCCCTGTGTTCTTCGAAATCATCCAACGTAAAGGCAATGAAGGCTTTGGCGAGGGTAACTTCAAAGCGTTGTTTGAATCGATAGAAGAAGACCAAATTCGCCGAGGAGTATTGAGCGATGCATAAATGGATCACATTCCCTCATCGGGAGGGAGTGTGCTCTAAACAAGCACATGCTGACTTCCCGGAAGAGGCAATTTATGAACGTGAGGCAGGTCGAAGTGGCTTCTTCGGCCCCGCAACACATTTTCATCATCAACATGCCCCAACGGGGTGGTCTGAGTGGGAGGGCGAGCTACGTCCACGAGCGTTTGATTTTAATCTAGTCGAAAAAGCCAGCCATATTACCCCTTGGGCAGTCCCGCATCTATTACACAACGCGAATTGTAAAGTTCGTGTTTGGCGTATGGATGAAAAAATGGACTTCTTGGTGAGAAATGCAGATGGCGACGAACTGCTATTCATCCACCAAGGTACGGCAGATCTCTACTGTGATTATGGTCATTTGAAAGTGAGCGAAGGGGATTATGTCATGATCCCGCGCTCAACGAGCTGGCGTTTAGAACCAAGCGAGCCGATGTTCATTCTGATGATTGAAAACACCGATGCGGCTTATACATTGCCCGAAAAAGGCATGGTTGGAAACCACGCGGTGTTTGATCCGGCGGTTTTAGAAACGCCGTCGATCAACGATCAGTTCCGTGCTCAATATTCTGAGAATCAAACACAGGTTCAGGTGAAACGCCACGATAAAGTCAGTGTTATCACTTACCCATTCAACCCGCTGGATGCGATTGGGTGGCATGGTGATTTGGCGGTAGTAAAAGTGAACTGGCGTGATATTCGTCCACTTATGTCACATCGTTACCATTTACCGCCTTCTGCACATACTACATTTGTAGGAGCAGGATTTGTGGTGTGCACCTTCGTTCCTCGTCCAATTGAAAGTGATCCTGGAGCGCTCAAAGTACCGTTCTACCACAACAATGACGATTATGACGAAGTCTTGTTCTACCATGCAGGTGACTTCTTTAGTCGTGACAACATTGAAGCGGGTATGGTGACATTCCATCCAGCAGGTTTTACACATGGCCCTCACCCGAAAGCTTTCAAGGCAGGGCGAGAGCATAAGAAGACTTTTGCCGACGAAGTCGCGGTCATGATTGATACGCGTCACGCACTTCAGTTTTCGGATGAGCTGGAAAAAGTAGAAAACAAAGAATACGTCTATAGCTGGCAAGAGAAGTAAGAGGCAAGGATGAAATTAGCAACCAAGAAAAATGGCACTCGTGACGGTTTGTTGATGGTCGTGAGCAAAGACTTAACGCGCTGCGTACCAGCGACAGAAATTTTCCACCCCATGAACTTAGCACCGACGATGCAGGTGGCACTTGATAACTGGGATACGCTAGCACCACAACTGGAAGAGCTATACGTTGCACTGAACAATGGCACGATTGCAGGGTATGAAGAGTTTGAAGCGCACTACTGTGAGTCGCCGCTTCCTCGCGCTTATCAGTGGGCTGATGGCAGTGCTTACGTAAACCACGTTGAGTTGGTTCGAAAAGCTCGCGGCGCTGAAATGCCAGAGAGTTTTTGGACGGACCCGTTGATGTACCAAGGAGGCTCTGATGCCTTTATTGGACCTTGTGACAATATCGAGTTTGCCAGTGATGAATGGGGTATTGATTTCGAAGGTGAAGTTGCTGTGGTAACTGGTGACGTACCAATGGGCGCAAGTGTTGCAGAGGCTCAGGAGTCGATTCGTTTGATCATGCTAGTGAATGATGTGTCGCTGCGTGGCCTAATTCCTGCAGAGTTAGCTAAAGGGTTTGGTTTTTTCCAATCTAAACCTTCTTCTGCGTTTTCTCCTGTGGCAGTAACACCTGACGAACTAGGCGATGCGTGGTACGAAAACAAAGTGCATTTACCACTGGTCTCGACCTACAACCACAAGCCGTTTGGTCGCCCAAATGCGGGTATCGATATGACGTTTGATTTTGCAGACTTAATTGTTCATGCGACTAAAACGCGCCCGCTATCTGCTGGGGCAATTATAGGCTCTGGCACGGTATCTAATAAGCAAGGCACCGAACATGGCACTTCGATTGAGGAGGGTGGTGTTGGTTATTCATGTATCGCGGAAGTTCGCATGATTGAAACCATTCGTGATGGTAAGCCGTCTACTAACTTCATGTCGTTTGGCGACTCAATCAAACTGGAAATGTTTGATGCGGATGGCAACAACATCTTTGGCTCGATTGACCAACAAGTTAGCCAATATCTCAAGCATTAAGAGCGCCAGTTGGGAGACGATATGAGCGATAGCATGGTTTTGTACGGATATTGGCGGTCTTCAGCGGCGTATCGTGTGCGTATTTGTTTGAATCTTAAAGAGCTATTGTATGATTCAAAATCGGTACACTTGGTGCGCAATGGTGGCGAACAACACAGTAACGAGTACCATGAGTTAAACGCTTCTGAACTGGTTCCTTTGCTGGTGGATGGGGAGGTTCAGTTAACCCAGTCACTGGCGATCATTCAATACTTAGAAGAACACTACCCGGATGTCACTGTGATCCCCGAGCAAACGCCGCTTCGATACCAAGCGCTAGCTTTGGCTCAGGATATTGCAATGGAGATTCATCCCCTGAATAACTTAAGAGTTCTACAGTATTTAGAGGGGGAGTTAGCTTGCGAGCCAGAGCGCAAAGTCGCTTGGATTCATCACTGGATCCACAAAGGTTTTACAGAATTAGAAGAGAAACTTCAGAAGCATCGTAAACTAAATGGTGATTGCAAGTTTAGCCTGACAAGCTCGCCATCTATTGTCGATATTTGTCTGGTACCACAATTTTATAACGCACAACGCTTTGGTGTAGATACCTCTCTTTATCCAACCATTAACGCTGTTGTGCAGTCATGCAATCAACTGCCCGCTTTTATTGATGCGATGCCAGAGAATCAGCCAGACGCTAATAGTTGATTCTTAGCATACATAATGTATTAACAAAATTTAAACGAGCCAATCCAAGTGTGTGATTGGCTTGTTTTTATTGGTGAGCAAAATTTTCTGTTTCTCGCTATCGTCGTGGCGCCTCAAAATTGCGAGGTTTTGTTGCTCTGCATAACATTTCCATTTACGCTTTGAGCAACGAGTTGTTTTGGATGCACTTTATTTATGACCAACATTTTTATCATTGTTGTTCTTCTGGTTTTATTCTTCTTTGTTATTCAAAAGTACGTGATTAAGCACGATGACACGCGTGATTATCCTTATCGCTCGAAAGGCCCTCTGCTCAGAGGTCAAGAGGGTGCGTTCTATAATGCGTTAAGAGCTGCGGTCGGGGAGCATGCCGTAGTATTCGCGAAAGTAAACATGTCCAGTTTGGTTACGCCAAAAGAAATCAAAAATAAGAAGCAGTTTTTTGTCGCGAACAATCGTATATCTCGAAGCTATTTTGATTACGTTATTTGTGACCCAAGGACACTAGAGCCGCGCGTTATCGTTGAATTGGATAATGGGCAGGAGCTAAACAAGGGTAAGATAGAAAGACAAAAGTTATTGATTCATGTTTGTAAGACGGCCAACCTGCCTTTAATTGGCGCCTCGGTAAAGCACAGTTATCAAGTTGGGCGATTACGTCGTTTGCTTGCGGCACACATTGATTTGATTGAGCCTGATAAAGAAGTGCGCTTTTGCAAAAAATGCGGCAGTCCGATGATCATTAAAACCGCAAGCCAAGGTGAGTTCAAAGGGAGACGTTTCTTTACTTGTAGCCGTCAGCCGAATTGTACATACACCGAAAATTATAACGTTGTGTTTGAGGCGGACGACTAAACACGGCAATTAACCTGCAGAAATAAGGGGCTTTGATTAGAGATGATCAAAGCCTTTTTTGTATCTGTCCTCAAGGCAAGACCTATACTTTGAAAAAGAGTGCAGAATAGGGCAGCCATATGCGATACCTAATTTGAAACCACTAGAGTGTGAATTGACAGAGACACCCCAAGATCATTTCTTGTTTTACCGAGAGCAAATGGTTTACCACAGTGAGCAGTTTGTCATATTTCAAAACTTCAAAGGCAGGGTGAGCACTCAAGTGGATGTTAAAACAGGAGAGTTGATCCGTACAACCTATATCGGCGAACCATTTAAACCTAAATATCAGATTTTGTTTGGTACTTGCCCTAAGGTATCGCAAACCTTACAGATTTGGATGCTCAGTGAAGTGCCTTACGACAATTAAGTGAGATAATAAAAGTTATATAGATCACACTTTTAAACCCTACAGGCCCAGTTCTTGTCGATAAAATCATCTGAAAACGCGTGTTGAGTTTACATTTTCGCCAAACGGTTCAAAGTTGGCAAATTTGTGCTTGCACCGTCGTTCGCTTATAGCTAATATCCTCGTCGTTCCAGAGAAATGCGTCCGTAGCTCAGCTGGTTAGAGTATCGCCTTGACATGGCGGGGGTCGGTGGTTCGAGTCCACTCGGACGCACCATTCTGAATTGAATGGTTAGGAACACAAAATTTGGGTCCGTAGCTCAGTTGGTTAGAGTACTACCTTGACATGGTAGGGGTCGGCGATTCGAGTTCGCCCGGACCCACCAAATTTTAGAAAAAGCCCACCTTTTGGTGGGCTTTTTTGTGTCTATAACTTATTGATATTCAAGTGGAATTCCTTCTTTTTTCCTTTTTATCCCCTTGTTATTACTCTGCGTTAGTACTGAGTAAAGTTCGAGGGGGTGGTAAAAAGGTGGTAAAAAACAGTAGTTTGTACAGCGCTTGAAATGGGCTATATTGCGACGCTTATGGCTGGTACTTCATGCCATTCTACGTCGTGACTATCAGTGTAAATCTGAGTGGTTCTATCACTGGCATGTGCCATGCGTTGGCGAGGGTTTACACCCATTTCATCGATGAGTTTTGCCGATAGCCTTCGGATTTCATGGAAAGTAGGGCGCTTAGCTTTTTCTACGTTAGAGTACAAACCGAGTTCGTCGCGTACTTTGGAAAATGTTTCGCTGATCATGCGACTGGTCACTTGGTAACGGTGGTCACACTGCTTAGCGATATTATTGTTTCTTGCAGGTCTACGATGCACTACGTAAGGGCAATGTAGCTTATCTGTTTTAGATAGCTCTACAACTTCTTTGATAGCGCTTGTCACCGGAATAGCAACATAAGACGTTTTAGCATTCTTAACCTTTGCTCGATGTATGTACAAGGTACCAAATACAATTTCTCCGTTCTCTGGTTTTGGAGTATCAAACCAGACAATTCCACATGTATCCGGTTTTGGTATACGGTATTTTATTCTATGTAGTTCAGCTACTGCGTGAGTCGATTGAATCGATAACCCCATCGCTACTTTTAAAAATAGAGGGGCCTCTTTTTCAATTGCTTTGAATGCTTCTATATCTAAACCCAAGCGTTCTTTCTTATTATCAGAAACATTTAGCCATTTTGGTTTTTTGTTAAACATAAAGTTTTCACTAATTGCGGATTCATCTGCTAGATAGCTAAAGCTCTTCTTTAATCGAGAAAGTTTCTTGTTATAAACCTCTTTGGATTTATCGCCATAATATGTATTTAGAAAGTCGTTCATGGTTTCCTAAGTTAATTGACTTGGAAAGCTTGTCTCCTACAAACTCATTAAGTCGAGCATTATAAGTGCGTCAATAATTTTGAAATCGTGCTTGGTATACCGCTTGTTACGCCGTGATCGGCTTAACCTGTTTCTAGCTCTTTGTTGCGCTCTAGCTGGCTGATAGGAAGGGTTGGGGCGATAGGCATTATATCGAGAGTTACGTTTAAAGTCTCGGTAGATAGTGCTCTTGTGACGCCCTAGCTCTTTAGCGATGTTGACGACACTAATGCCTTGCTTTCTAAGTGCGGACATCATATACCTTTCATTCTCAGTGCGGTGTGTGTAATTCATGGTTTTTCACTTCTTGGCGGGAGTAAAACTTATGAATAGCACATCTCACAGTTTTAAATTTCAGGGGTGTCGCACTTCGTACTTGAATCCAAGCGGTATAACAAGTTACTTCAGAGTGATTCGCAACGCACTAAGTCGACATGATATTTATAAACATTATTAAGAGGAAAAGATGAAATTTGATATGTCTGTTAATGATAACTCTGCTTCATTCTTTTATGAGGGGAGTGAAATGTGTATTTTCGTTGATAGTTTTGATAATAAAAGCTTTGATGTGAGACTAGGAAATATAAGTGAATCAGAGTTAATTGGCTCAATTTCTGCGAAAAGTGACTCTGAATTGAACTCGAAGCTTGAAGAGCTTTATCGTAGCTTTATGGAGGGGTAAACATGATTTCACGATCTCAAATAGCTGCTCTCGAACGTTCAGTGAATAAGATTTTACGTTGCCATAAATGTCATTTAAGTCATCTAAGCACTTTGTTAAAGATAGAATGAATGGCATACGTAATAATCTATTGATAATTATTACTGAGCTTAACTCTATATTTAACAGGTTAACAGTATTACATGTAGAGGTGCTTAAGAAGTTGAGTTACAATGATACTTTTAATATTAGGTGTACGGTTTCGCATATAAATATGCCTTGCGCTGTTAATAAGATTCACGTTGATGGTGATGAGCATCAACGTGAATATAGTTATTACAGTAATGAGGAAAAAAGGACTGGAAGTCAACGGACCCCAAAGAATTTCTTGTTTAACTTAATAGCGCGCTAACAAGAGACTATGGCGTCAATAGTTAATTTTTGAGGCTATCTGTATCCCACATAACACCATCTCTTAGCATTGAATT